>CALGLR010000001.1 GCA_937959395.1 uncultured Flavobacteriaceae bacterium
CATAAAATCAAGAAAAAATATTTACAGTTATATCTCAATGAGTTTGTCTACAAGCTCAATCGAAGATATTTTGGAGAAAGAATATTCGATAGACTAGTAATAGCTAGTATTACAACTAATGGACATTAAGCGGATATACAAATTTATTATCTTAAGAATTTTAAAAACAAACTTTTAATTATAAATTAAGAGTAAATCCATAGTGTATAATAAAATCAAAATGAAAGTTAAAACAAAAATTAAAAATAGGTTGATAGTTTTTTTATTATCAATCATTGTAAGTCAAGTCTATTCTCAAAACAGGCCAATAGGTAGACCTTCATCAGAATTAAATTGGAAAAAAATAAATAATTTAAGTGATGAGTTTAATAGAAGTGGAGGACAAATAGGCTCAATATGGCAAAAAAAACCTAAACAATCTTCGGTTTGGAAATGGGACAACAGAAATATAAATCATAATGGAAAAGAAGCTTTAATAAAAGCAAAATATTTTAAAAATGGTTTTACGGCTAAATATGATAATAACTGCACAAATAAGAGGGTTTCTGGAACTTTATATTTTCGTTCAGGTTTATTAAAGAGCAAAAATGTTATTAATATTCAGAATGAAAATGCTGTTTTTGTGGAGGCAAAAATTAAGGGGGTAAAGAGTTTTCCGGGCTATAGCCCAGCATTATGGTTGTTTAGCAACCCTTCTAACAAAACCCCTAAAGAAGGTGTGCTTTACAATGAGATAGATGTGGTAGAGTTAACTCAAGGGAGGTCAAAAAACGAAACATTTCATAATTTACACGTTAAACGAATTGTGGGAGGTGAGCCAAAATTTTTCAGACCTATTAATACACCTAGTCTTAAGACAAGAAATAGCGTTTCTAATTCTTCAGAGTTTAATATTTATGGTGCTTACATAGATAATAATATAATTATATGGTACATAAATGGTGTAGAGATTTCAAGGAAAAGAAATACTTATTGGAAACAACAATCTTATAATGTAGCTCTTTCTTTAGGGATGAGAGATCCTTATGTTAATCAGGTTCAGTGCCCAGATGATAATTCTATAAGAACAAAAGTTCCTGTTAAGCCCACTGTATCAAGCTTACCAGATCAAGTAATGACAGTAGATTGGGTTCGTACATGGAGAAAAGTAAACAGAAGCGGTAGAATAGAAGCTAGTAAGGGCATGATTGCAAATGAAATAGAGAATCTCAATGATTTGGAAATAAAAGTATATCCTAACCCAGTGGAAGATGAATTAAATTTGGATTTAGGAACAAATCAGCCAACAAGTGTGTCTATTTTAGATCTTAATGGGAGAGTAGTATTTCAAAAAAAGTTTCAAAAAGAGAGTATCATTTTAAAAGATCTAGATCTTAAGGGATTGTTTATTGTGAAAATAAATAACGAAAGTAAATCTTACATAAAAAAAGTTTTATTTAAATAAGTATTCAGTCTTTTTGTAAAAAAAATGAATATACTAAAGACTTAATATTCATATCTATCAAAAACCTCTTTTTTTAGCGTTTAAACTAAAGAAAGAGGTTTTTTTTTTTGAAATAAAATGAACCCATAAGCAGTACTTGTTTAAAAAAACAAGTTTATACCCTAAGAATCAAGTTGTGATTGAATAGCCAAAAAAAGGAAAGAAAGTGACTCAAAAAGAATATAAAATAATAAAGGAAAAGAAAATGAAAGAAATGCAATCTCGCTATCTAATCGATTCTGGTAATGAGCGTTCATTCAAAATTAAAATTGGTAGATAAAATTTAAGAATAATTTAACAGAGAAAGAATTAACGAAGTGTGTTTATAATAGTCTTATCAATATTAACTGTATTTTTATGTCACTAAACCGTAAACCATGAATTATTTTTCTATTAAATCAACCGTATTAATCCTTGTTATGATACTAAGCTTAAGTGCTTTTGCTCAAAAAGATTTTCAAGGAAAAGCAATTTACCAATCAAAAACTACTGTAGATTTAGATAATTGGGGAGGCGGTAAAATGAGTCCAGAGCGAAAGAAGATGATTATGGATCGCATGAAAAATATGTTTGAAAAAACATATGTTTTAACGTTCAATAAAATAGAATCTTCTTATAAAGAAGAAGAAAAACTAGATGCTCCTGGAGGCAGAGGTGGTTTTGGGGGAATGATGAGTAGTTTTACAGCGGGTACGCAATATAAAAATATTAAAGATGGCGAATTTTTGCAGGATCAAGAGTTTTTTGGAAAACAATTTTTAATAAAAGATGACCTTGAAAAACTGGAATGGAAAATAACTGGTGAAATGAAGCAAATTGGAAAGTATACATGTATGAAGGCTACTGCTATGAAAAAAGTAGACAAAATGGACTGGGCTAATATGCGTAGAAAAAATAAAGATAAAAACGAAGGGGAGGAACAAGAAGATAAAAAAGAAAGTGATTCTACAGCTACAGTCTCTAATAATCCAATGGATGAAATTGAAACGCCTGAAGAAGTAGAGGTTGCGGCTTGGTACACCATGCAAATTCCTGTTAATAATGGGCCAGGAGAATATTGGGGATTACCAGGATTAATTTTAGAAGTAAGTTCTGGGAAAACGACCATTTTGTGTTCAAAAATTGTAATGAATCCAGACGAAAAAGAAGACATCAAAAAACCTTCAAAAGGAAAAGAAGTGACTAAAGAAGAATATGCAGATACTGTAAAAAAGAAAATGGAAGAAATGCGAGAAATGTACGGTGGACGAAACAGGGGTAGAGGTCCCAGATTCTAATTGAAATATCCTAAAAAATAACAATAAACAAGTTTGCCGCTTTCGCGGAAAATAAATATGAAAAAAATAATTGTATTGCTGCTTTTAGTGGCAAGTGTCTCTTCTTATGCCCAAATTAAGCTAGAAGGAGTTGTTAAGGATAGTATCGGGGCGCCTCTAGAACTGACAAATGTAGTAGCAATTAATCAAGAAACAAAAGCTTTAGATTCTTATGGGATTACCAATGATAAGGGATATTATAAACTGTCTCTTAATAAGAATGCATCCTATAAATTGCAAGTAAGCTATATAGGTATGGTCACAGCTGAAGAAGTTGTTGCAACTAAAGAACAGAACATTACTAAAGATTTTATTTTAAAAAACGATAATGCTTTAGATGAGGTAGAGATTACCTATGAAATGCCAGTAACAATAAAAGGTGATACTATCGTTTATAATGCCGACTCCTTTAAAACTGGAACAGAAAGAAAGTTAGAAGATGTTTTGAAAAATTTGCCAGGTGTAGACGTGAATGAAGATGGGGAAATTGAGGTTGAAGGAAAAAAAGTTTCTAAGATAATGGTTGAAGGGAAAGATTTTTTTGACGGCGATTCTAAATTAGCGACTAAAAATATTCCTGCAAATGCTGTAGATAAGGTACAAGTATTAAAAAATCATTCTAATGTAGGTCAGTTAAGTGGTGTTACAAATAATCAAGACAATATTGCAATTAATATTAAATTAAAAGAGGGTAAAAAGAATTTTTGGTTTGGAACTGTTACTGCTGGAAGTGCTGCTTATTCTACTAATGAACTCTATCTTGTACAGCCTAAATTATTTTATTATAGTCCAGAATATAGTGTTAATGTAATAGGTGATATAAATAATATTGGTGAGTCTGCTTTTACACGTCGTGATTATTTCAATTTTTCAGGAGGCTTTAATAATCCTAGTCAAAAAAGTGGAACAAATATTAATTTAGGAAGCAATGGACTTGGTTTTTTAAATCTTCAGAATAATAGAGCAAAAGATATAAATACAAAGTTTGGAGCAGCAAATTTTAGTTATTCACCTAAGAAAACTTTAGATATAGGAGGGTTTGCAATTTTTACAAATAGTAGAGTAGAATTGCAAGAAAACAACTCTGTGGTATATACAGATGAAGATTTAAATATTCCAAATGAGAACACTCAAAGTAATACAAGACAGAGTAGTGATTTAGGGATGCTAAAACTTAAAACGAAATACAAGCCAAACGTTAATAATCAATTAGATTATGCGATAATTGGTAAGTTATCTAAAGAAACTCAGGATCAGAATGTGTTTTCTTCAGTAATTGGAACAATAGGTGAAAAGGAAGAAACCAAACCATATAGTATAAATCAAGATTTTGATTACTATTACACACTTAATGAAAATAATATTTTTGCAATTGAAGCTCAGCATTTATTGCAAGATGAGGATCCGTTTTATAATGCTGTTTTGGAAGATAAAGTTAATTATTTAGGTACAGCAACGGCTTTAGGCTTAGATAATGGTCAGGTTAATTATGATATCGCTCAAGAGAAAAGAGTAAAGAGTAATCAATTAGATGCGAAAATCGATTATTGGAATATTCTTAACAAAAAAAGTGATATTAATTTTACTTTAGGAAGTATATATAGTAAGCAAAATTTCGATACAGAAATCTTTCAGAACTTAGATAATGGTTCACGTTTTATCCCTTCTCCAAATATAAATGATGGTTTAGATGAAAATAGTACAGATTATAGATTTAGTGATTTGTACTTGGGATTGCATTACCGTTTAAAAGCTGGGATTTTTACTTTTACACCAGGATTTTCTGCACATGCCTATGCTACAAAAAACAGGCAGTTTAATAGTGATTATAAAGATGATTTTTTTAGATTACTACCCGATTTTAATGTGGGTTTACAATTAAAGAAAAGTGAACAAATAGTACTTAATTATAGAATGCTTACTCAATTTACCGATGTCACACAATTAGCAAAAGGATTGGTCTTAAATAATTATAATTCGTTGTTTTCTGGAAGCCCTGAATTAGAAAGTGCTTTATCGCATAATATAAACTTGTCTTATTTTAGTTTTAATATGTTTAACTATACGAATGTTTTTGGAAACTTATCGTATACTAAGAATACAGATCAAATTAGAAGTTCTTCGGGATTTCAGCCAGGAAGTGTTATAAGAATTAGCACTCCTTTTAATTCTAATTTTGCCGATGAGAATATTAATGCAAACGGACGCTTTCAAAGAACCTTTGGGAAGTTAAGAGCAACATTAAATGGTAGTTTTAATTATTCTAAATTTAATCAGATAATCAATAATAATCGATCTACAAATGAGAATTATTCACAAACCTATGGAACACAATTAAGAACCAATTTTAAAAAGGCACCTAATGTAGAGTTAGGATATCGTTATACTATCCAGAATAATGATCAAGGTGCTACACGATCTAAGTTTTTTACACATGCACCGTCTGTAGATTTTGATGCTTTAATTTTGGATGCCTTTACGTTTAAAACAGATTATACATTTAATGATTTTAGAAATGAAGAAGAATCTATTAATAGTTATGAATTCTGGAATGCGGCTTTAGCTTATAGAAAAAGTAAAGACAGTAAATTCGAGTACGAGCTAAAGGCGACTAATTTACTAGGTACGAAATCTCAGAATAATACAAGTACTGGAGTGTTTTCTGTTAGTGCGAGAGAGTACTTTATACAACCACGTTTTGTAACGTTTAGGATAATATATAGTTTATAAAAAAAAAACACTAAAAAAAGACCTTATTTAAATAATTAGTTTTCACCCTAGATTCATTAATTTAGGGGGCAATAGTTTGCATACAGTCTCACCGATTTTTACCTTTAAAAAGGACTAAGCGAAAAAAGGAATATGATTTTTCGTAGCCTTAAGGGTAAACCGAAAACCTTATAATAGAGTAGGTGCTATATAATTTATAATTATGAAAACTAAAAGTGTTAAAAAATTACAGTTGTCTAAAAAAGCCATAGCCAATTTTAATGAAGAAGTATCATCTAAAGTTAAAGGTGGAGGTCCATCTCTTTTTTGTGGAGTTCCTCATTCGCTTCTTTGTCCTTCTCACTCAATATGTCCACCTGGTCAACATTGTTATTAAAAAAGTAAATTCTGCTTTTAGAGTTGTGCTAAAAATAAAAAGCCTCAAAATTTAAATTTTGAGGCTTTTTAATGATTTTTATACCATTTCTAAATAGAATTTACTGTAAAAGAAATTGATGATTTTATACTTTATATGAAATACAAAAATAAAGCATAGCCTTAGTTACGATTTCTTTTTTTGTTAAAATAGAAAGGGGAAAAGGGCAATTTATTACGATAAATTCTATTAAGAAATGGTATTATAAACCAAATTCAGATTTTACTTTATCCACATAATCTAGTTTTTCCCAAGTAAATAATTCAACATTAAGCGTTTTGTCTTCGCCATTTGGCCTAGAAAATGTTTTAGAAACGGTCTCTGCTTTTCTTCCCATATGGCCATATGCAGCAGTTTCGCTATACATGGGTTGTCTTAATTTTAAACGTTCTTCAATAGATGCTGGTCTCATGTCGAAGACATTCGAGATTTTTTCAGCAATTTCACCATCTGTTAAATTAAATGGACAAGTCCCATATGTGTCTACAAATATTCCCATTGGTTCTACAACTCCTATTGCGTAAGAAACTTGAACTAAAATTTCATCACAAAGGCCAGCTGCAACTAGATTTTTTGCAATGTGTCGTGTTGCGTAGGCAGCACTTCTATCTACTTTACTAGGGTCTTTACCTGAAAAAGCACCACCGCCATGGGCTCCTTTTCCTCCGTAAGTATCAACAATTATTTTACGTCCAGTTAAGCCGGTATCACCATGCGGGCCTCCAATAACAAATTTGCCTGTAGGATTAATATGATATTTAATATCATTATTAAATAATGATTTTAAGTTATCTGGTAATTTAGCAACAACTCTAGGTATTAATATATCTACAATGTCTTTTCTAATTTTAGCAAGCATGTCATCGTCATTGTCAAAATCATCATGCTGTGTAGATACAACAATGGCGTCAATTCGTTGTGGCGAATTGTCGTCGCTATACTCAATAGTTACTTGACTTTTTGAGTCTGGTCTTAGATACGTGATTTCTTTGTTCTCTCTTCTTAACTCAGCTAATTCTATTAAGATTTTGTGAGATAAATCTAGAGCCAAAGGCATGTAGTTTTCTGTTTCACGAGTCGCGTATCCAAACATCATTCCTTGATCGCCAGCGCCTTGTTGTTCTTTGCTATCACGATCTACACCACGATTAATATCTTCACTTTGCTCATGTATAGCAGAAAATACACCGCAAGAATTACCATCAAACATGTATTCGCTTTTTGTATAGCCAATCTTATTAATAGTATCTCTAGCAATTTTTTGTACGTCTAAATACGTTTTAGATTTTACTTCTCCAGCGAGAATGACTTGTCCTGTTGTTACAAGAGTTTCACAAGCGACCTTAGATTGTGGGTCGAATGCTAAAAAGTTATCAATTAATGCATCACTAATTTGATCTGCTACTTTATCTGGATGTCCTTCAGATACACTTTCCGAAGTAAATAAATATGCCATATTTTGTTTTAATAAGTTACTTGAGATTTGACGATATAATTCAAGGAAGTTTACACGACCTTTTGATATTTTTTATACAGAAATTAATTTAGTGTATAAAGGTGGCGATCTGTCAAATATTTTCTCTTTTATAATTGGATTCAAAAGTACAAAAATAAAGTAATTTCTATGGTGGCTAAGGGTAAAATTGTTTTGATTTAATTGAAAATAAAAAAGCCTTGAAACGTAACTAATTTCAAGGCTTTAAAGTTGTTATTTAGATTGCTATTAATGTTCGTTTAGTCTAAAATCTGGATAAGCAGACATGCCATGTTCATGGTTGTCAAGACCTTCTATTTCTTCTTCCTTAGAAACACGAATTCCTATTGTTTTCTTTAGTACGAAAATTATAATAAACGAAGTTGCTATACAGAAAGCGGCATAGGCAGCAACGCCAGTTAATTGATATAAAAACTGATCAACACTTTTCATTGCTCCAAAGATTCCAACAGCTAAAGTTCCCCAAATACCGCAAATTAAGTGAACAGCAATAGCACCAACTGGATCGTCTAAACGTAATTTATCAATTAAAGCGACACCTCCAACTATAATCATTCCAGCTATAGACCCTATTAATATGGCATCTGTTGGAGACATTTGATCTGCTCCAGCAGTAATGCCAACGAGTCCACCTAAAATACCATTAAGAAACATGGTTAAGTCATAGTTTTTGTATAAAAGTGTAGATACCAAGAAAGCAGCTACACCTCCTGCTGCTGCTGCTAAAGAAGTGGTTACGAGTGTAAGAGAGGTTAAGCTTGGATCTGCAGATAATACTGAGCCCCCATTAAAGCCAAACCAGCCTAGCCAAAGAATTAAAACTCCAGCTGTAGCTAAAGGAATATTATGACCTAAAATGACACACACCTTACCTTCATTAAATTTACCTATTCTTGATCCTAATAGCCATACTGCAACTAAAGCAGCCCAGCCACCAACAGAATGTACTAATGTTGAACCTGCAAAGTCGTAAAAACCAGCTTCTTTAATTAATTCTCCAGCCGCATTAACTTCATTGCCTAAAGTGTGTAAAAAACCACCTCCCCATTTCCATGATCCTGCTATTGGATAAACGATACCTACATAAATGATTACAAAAATCATAAAAGGACCTAGTTTTATGCGTTCGGCTACTGCTCCAGAAACAATAGTAGCTGCAGTAGCTGCAAACATGCCTTGAAACAAAAAGTCTGTCCAATACGTATAGCCTTCGTTATATGTCAAATCTAAAACACCTTCACTAGTTAGTGGTGCTTCTAATCCAAATCCTGCAAATCCTAAAAAGCCATTAAAATCTCCTGGATACATTAAATTAAAACCAATTAAGCAGTATAATAACAGCCCAATGCAAATTATAAATATGTTTTTAAATAAAATGTTTATCGTGTTTTTTTGTCTAGTTAATCCTATTTCTAAAAGCGAGAAGCCTAAGTGCATAAAGAAAACAAGAGCTGTACAGATCATCATCCATACATTATTTGTAGTTAGTAATTCCATAATATTTTAGTGTCTTTAATCTTTTTTATTTTAATGTATCTCCTCCTTTTTCTCCTGTACGGATTCTATAAACTTCATCGATAGTAGAAACGAATATTTTCCCATCTCCTATTTCGCCAGTAGCACAAGAGTCTAGGATTGTTTTAATTGTTACTTCTTCAAAATCATCATTTACGACAATAGATAAGTAACGTCTTTGGATATCGCTAGTGCTGTAGGATACCCCACGGTAGACATGTCCTATTTTTTCGTTTCCAAGGCCTGTCACGTCCCAATAAGAGAAGAAGTTTACACCTACTTCATGTAGTGCTTTTTTTACTGAAGAAAATTTAGATTTCCTTATAATTGCTTCAATTTTTTTCATACAAAAATTTATTTTTGATTTTCCTTGAAAAAGGAAATCGTATTAATTGTGTTAGTTAAAATTTATAAATGGCAGTCATCACAAAAGAGGCTAGGCTTTTTGTAGGTTTAAGGTCGGTGTCAACAAAAATATCTTCAGACCCGTTATCTATTCTTAATTCTGGCTTTAGTATTAAATCCTCATCTATAATATAGCTTCCAGTTAATGTTGCAGTAAACACACTTGGGTCATCATTTAAGCTTTCGCTTTGAATAGCAAAATATTCACCTCTCAGTCCTAAAGTGAAGCTGCTACTAGTGCTGTATTGTGGGTAAATAGCTGCACCGTAGAAACCTTCGCCTTCATTATCTGTATAAGCGGCATTAATTCCAATAAAAAATTCTTCAGAAGTATTGAAACCTCCTGTGTAGTCTATTTCGAAACCTAAACCAGCTTTGTCATAAAGTAAGTTTAGAAATTGGTCATTGTAGCCTAATTGTGCGCCAATGGCATAACTTCCATCTGGATTAAACTCGGTAACATCTGTTTGATTAAAGATTCCTAACATTAAGCTAAAATCTTCAGAAAGGGAGAAATCTGCTTTTAAACCTGTATGAGAGAATGGGCCATTAGAGAAAAGATAAGAAGTGCTATAATTAAAATTACCAGCTGGAGCAATAACTTCATAACCTAAATAAGTATTGAATTTACCTAGTGTTAAAGTGGTGGATTCACTTACGTTCCAAAAAGCGTATAATTGATTTAGTACAGTAGCACTTGCTGCTTCTCCTCTAGGTCCAAAAACAAGATCGGCCACGCCTCCAATTTTACCTTTTTCATAAGAAGCTATAATATTTGCCATTCCAAGAGAGAAACCAGCAGTGTCTGCAAAAGAAGTGCTAGGTGCAATTTGATTGTCATCGTTTGGGCCTGTTAAATTTGTTCTATAGTATGTATCTATACTCCCGTTAAACGTGAATTTTTTTTCTGAAATTTCTTTCTCTTCTTGTGCGGTTAAATAAATGGTAGCTAAGAGTAATGTTAGAGTGAATAATTGCTTCATAAAATTTTTGTTTTTTTTATTTTAAAAACCCAAATCTATGTAAAAAGAATATTAACCCATTTAAAAATAGGGCTTGTTTAGTTATTTTTATTATATTTTTATTTTTACCCCCAAAAAAATTGGGGTATCATTTTTTATTGGTGTATTTTATTGTTTTTTGATAAAATGAATTTTAGAGAATTGTTAAAGATGTGGTGTTTTTAATGTGTTTTTTTCTTGAAAAATATCTTTTTTGTGAATTATAATTTGACAAAAGCTTTTTGTATTGATAAAAATCAATTGCTATTTTGATAAAATAGGTAGGGTGAAAATGAATAATTAGTTTTTTAAGCCCTTATTTTTTTCAAAATCGGAATAATGATTGGTCCATTTTATTATTAGAGTTCTTCGGTATACTTTAGTGTTTTTCGGGTGAGAAATAACCATTAAAAATTATCGATTATGCTAACTAAACAAGGACTTTATTTACCAGAATTTGAACATGAAAATTGCGGGGCAGGTTTTATATGTAGTTTGAAAGGGAATAAGTCTAATTCTATTATTCATAAAGCGCTGGAAATTCTTGAAAAATTAGAACATAGAGGAGCAGTAAGTTCAGATGGAAAAACAGGAGATGGTGCAGGGATTTTAATAGACATTCCTCATGATTTTTTTGTAAATAATTGTGATTTTAGTTTGCCTAAAGCAGGAGAATATGCCGTAAGTAATGTTTTTTTACCTCAAAAAGAAAATCAACGTAATTACTGTATAGAAAAATTTGAATACTATTTAAAGGAGCAAGACTTAGTTATTTTAGGTTGGAGAGATGTGCCTGTCGATGATTCTATAATTGGAAAAATTGCAGCAGAAACAGTACCTTATATTAAACAGATATTTATTGGTAAAGATAAATCTACGCTAAAAGATTTTAAATTTAATTTAAAATTATTCACGGCTCGTAAAAAAGCCGAACATCATATTTATAATTCAAAACTATCAGAAAATAAACGATTCTATTTGCCAAGTCTCTCTACTAAAATAATAATATTTAAAGGCCTTTTAATTCCTGAAGATATTAAGTTGTTTTATACCGATTTGCAAGATCCATCTTTGGTGACACGATTGGCTTTAGTACATCAACGCTTTTCTACAAATACATTTCCTACATGGGATTTAGCACAGCCATTTCGTTATATGTGTCATAATGGTGAGATTAATACATTAAGAGGTAATGTATCTCGCATATTATCTCGACAAGAATTAATGGAAAGTGATTGGTTTGGTGAAGATATTAAAAGTCTTTTTCCTATTATTCTTCCAGGTAAATCAGATTCTGCTTCTATGGATATGGTTGTTGAGTTGTTATTAATGACAGGGCGATCACTTCCTGAGGTCATGATGATAATGGTGCCAGAGGCATGGGAAAAGAATCCAGACATGTCTAAAGCTAAAAAAGCATTCTATGAATATAATTCCTGTATAATGGAACCTTGGGATGGACCAGCATCTATTCCTTTTACCGATGGTAATTATATTGGAGCGGTTTTAGATAGAAATGGTTTGCGTCCTTCTAGATATTCAGTAACAAAGGACGGTTTTGTTATTATGTCTTCAGAAACTGGAGTTATAGAAATAAAACCAGAAAATGTAGAATATCATGGACGTTTAGAGCCTGGTAAAATGTTTTTGGTTGATATGAACCAAGGACGTATTATTAATGATGAAGAAATTAAAGAAGATATTGTTTCTAAACGACCGTATAAAGAATGGTTAGATAAAAATTTAGTGCACTTAAGAGATATTCCAGCTAAAAAAGGACCAATTAAACATGAAGAAGACGATTTAATAAAAAGACAAGTCGCATTTGGTTACACTGAAGAAGATTTAAGAGTTATAATACAACCAATGGCTCAGGCAGGAAAAGAACCAATAGGTTCTATGGGGAATGATTCTCCAATTGCAATACTGTCAGAAAAACCACAATTAATATATAATTACTTTAAGCAATTATTTGCACAGGTTACCAATCCCCCTTTGGATGGTATTCGTGAAAAACTAATCACAGATATTAGTTTAACACTTGGTAGTGATGTTAATCTTTTTGAGGATAATGAAGATCAATGTCGCAAACTTAAAATTCAAAATCCAGTAATCTCTAAGCACGATTTAGATAAAATTAAAAATTATGATACCAATCCAGACTTTGTAGTCACTACGATTCCAATTTTGTATGAGATTGATAAAGGGTTAAACGAATTGGAACACGCTTTAGAACATATTGTAAAATCTGCTTCTAAGGCAATAGATGAAGGTGGTAATATTATTATTTTATCAGATCGAGGTGTTAATGAGAAATTAGCTCCAATTCCTGCATTGTTGGCATGTTCGTATGTGAATCATGAATTATATAAAATTGGAAAACGCGCTAAAGTAAGTTTAATAATAGAATCGGCAGAGCCCAGAGAAGTACATCATTTTGCATTGCTTTTTGGTTATGGTGCTAGTGCGGTTAATCCATATATAGTAAATGAAATAGTTTATAAACAGGTCGAAGAGCAAGAGGTCCAAGGTTTAGATTATTTATCGGCAATTAAAAATTATAATAAAGCCGTAGGAATGGGGGTTTTGAAAGTCATGAATAAAATAGGAATTTCTACTTTAAACTCTTATCGCGGATCTCAATTGTTCGAATGCATCGGTTTAAACACAAAAGTAGTAAGTACTTATTTTCCTAATACGGTAACGAGAATTCAAGGTATTGGTTTAAGAGAAATTGAAAAAGAAATATACAAACGACATAAAAAAGCCTATAAAACAGATCTTGTTGATGCTGATATGAGTTTAGAATTTGGCGGACAATACAAATGGAGACGAGATGGAGAAAAACATTTATTTAATCCATTAACAATTGCAAAACTTCAAGAGTCTGTTCGTAGTAATAAACATAGTTCTTATAAAGAATATTCTAATTTAGTAAATGAACAATCTAAACAGTTAATGACTATTAGAGGTTTATTCGAATTTGATAATTACGACCCTATTCCTTTAGATGAAGTAGAACCGTGGATCGAAATCGTAAAGCGATTTAAAACTGGAGCGATGTCTTATGGTTCTATAAGTAAAGAAGCGCATGAGAATTTGGCTATTGCGATGAATCGTATTGGAGGTAAAAGTAATTCTGGAGAAGGAGGTGAAGATGAAGAACGCTTTTATAAAGATTTTAATGGCGACTGGAAAAATTCTGCGATAAAGCAAGTCGCTTCCGGACGTTTTGGAGTGACTTCAAATTATTTAACGAATGCTTCCGAAATTCAGATAAAAATGGCTCAAGGCGCAAAGCCAGGAGAAGGAGGTCAGTTGCCCGGACCAAAAGTAAATCCAGATATTGCCAAAACAAGAAATTCGACGCCATATGTAGGGTTAATTTCACCACCACCACATCATGATATTTATTCAATAGAAGATTTATCGCAATTAATTTACGATTTAAAGTCTGCTAATAGAACAGCACGAATTAATGTGAAATTAGTTTCTGAAGTGGGTATAGGAACTGTTGCAGCAGGTGTAGCTAAGGCAAAAGGAGATGTTATTTTAATTTCTGGTCATGATGGCGGAACAGGAGCAACGCCTTTAACTTCAGTAAAGCATGCCGGTTTACCTTGGGAATTAGGTTTAGCAGAAGCACAGCAAACTTTAGTAATGAATGACCTAAGAAATAGGGTTGTACTAGAATGTGATGGCCAATTAAAAACAGGTCGAGATGTGGCCATTGCGTGTTTATTAGGTGCCGAAGAATTTGGTTTTGCAACAGCACCTTTGGTAGCTTCAGGTTGTGTTATGATGCGCGTTTGCCATTTAAATACATGTCCAGTAGGTATTGCCACTCAAAACCCGGATTTACGGAAGAAGTTTAAAGGGAAACCAGAACACGTTGTTAATTTTATGTATTTCGTCGCTCAAGAATTAAGAGAGATTATGGCGCAATTAGGATTTAGAACGGTTAATGAAATGGTAGGGCAAGTTCAAAAGCTAAATCGCAATAAAACGATAGATTTCTATAAAGCAAATGGTTTAGATTTATCACCAATTCTTCATAAAGTAGATGTTTCTGATGATGTTAAGTTGTATAATACAGAAATACAAGATCACGATTTAGAAAAGTCTTTAGATTTTAAAATTATTAGTCGGGCACATCCTGCTTTATTTAGAAAAGAAAAAATTGTTTTAGAATCTAAAATCACTAACATGGATCGCGCATTTGGTGCGATTTTGAGTAATGAGATTTCTAAAATATATGGGGCTCAAGGTTTGCCTGAGAATACTTTGAAAATAAACTTCACAGGATCTGCAGGTCAGAGTTTTGGTGCTTTTGCCACGAAAGGGTTAACACTTGTCATTAATGGTAATTGTAATGATTACATAGGAAAAGGATTATCTGGAGCAAAATTAGTCGTAAAAGTTCCAGAAGAATCTACAATTATTCCAGAAGACAATGTTATAATTGGAAATGTTGCGTTTTATGGAGCGACTTCTGGAGAAGCTTATATTAATGGGAAAGCTGGGGAACGATTTTGTGTAAGAAATTCTGGAATTGTTGCAGTTGTAGAAGGGATTGGAGATCATGGTTGTGAATACATGACAGGAGGAAGAGCGGTGATTTTAGGAGAAGTTGGTCGTAATTTTGGTGCAGGAATGAGTGGAGGTGTTGCGTATATCTATGATGCGAAAAATACATTTGAGAAACAATGTAATAAAGAAGGCTTAAATCTTGATGACGTTGTTTTATCTGAAGATGTGATAGAATTAAAACAACTTATTGAGTCGCACTATAATGCGACTTTAAGCCCTTTAGCACAGCGTATTCTCGAAAATTGGGAAAAAGAACGTCCTAAGTTTATAAAGGTATTGCCTGAAGAATACAAACAAGCTTTGATAAGATTAGAACAAGAAAAACAACTATCAGTTTAAGAATTATGGGAAAGATTACTGGGTTTTTAGAAATTGAAAGAGAAGTAGAAGCCTACGATAAAGTAGAGAATCGACTTCAAAATTATAACGAGTTTACCATACCTATGGAAAAACAGGCGCTTAAAGATCAAGGAGCGCGTTGTATGGATTGCGGTGTGCCGTTTTGCCATAGCGGATGTCCGTTAGGAAATTTAATTCCAGATTTTAATGATCATGTTTATAAAGGGAGATGGAAAGAAGCTGCTAAGGTTTTACATTCTACAAATAATTTTCCCGAATTTACAGGCAGATTATGTCCGGCTCCTTGCGAGGAAGCATGTGTTTTAGGAATTAATGAAGATCCTGTCTCCATTGAAAATATTGAAAAAAACATTGTAGAAACGGCTTTTAATGAAGGGTGGATTATTGCTCAGGTTCCAAAAAATAGAACAGAAAAAAAAGTTGCAGTAGTGGGTTCTGGTCCTTCTGGTTTAGCAACTGCGCAACAATTAAATAGAGCAGGTCATTTAGTTACTGTTTATGAAAGAGATGCTAAAGTTGGAGGCTTATTAAGATATGGTATACCAGATTTTAAGTTAGAAAAAAAGGTTATAGATCGTAGAATTGCTGTTCTTGAAGAAGAAGGAATTATATTTAAAACGAATGCTCATGTAGGTAAAACAGTAAGTGTTGAAACCTTGAAAAGTGAATATGATGCCATCGTACTTTGCGGAGGAGCGACTGTAAGACGAAGTATTCCTATAAAGGGAGCTCATTTAAAAGGAGTACACCAGGCAATGGATTTTTTAAAACAAAATAATCAACGCGTAGATGGAATTATTGGTTTTAAAGAAGAGCTAATCGCAAAAGGAAAGAACGTTATTGTAATTGGAGGAGGAGATACAGGTTCGGATTGTATTGGAACATCTAATAGACAAGGAGCAAACTCTGTAGTTAATTTTGAAATATTAAATAAACCTACATTAGGAAGGCCTGCAAATCAACCTTGGCCTTATTGGCCTATGAGGCTAAGAACAAGTTCTTCTCATAAAGAAGGGGTTGAACGTTTTTTTAGTATTTCTACTAAAGAATTTTTAGGAGATAAAAAAGGAAATTTAAAGGGATTAATTACTACTGAAGTAGAATGGTTATTTAAAGAAGGTGAGCGACCAGAATTAAAAGAGATTGCTGGGACTGAAAAAACATGGGATTGCGATTTGGTTTTATTGGCTCTAGGTTTTACGGGTTCAGAAAAAACATTGTCAGAACAGTTTGGAATAGACATGGATTTTAGAACAAATATAAAAGCAACGGAAAAAGACTATAAGACAAACGTAGAAGGTATTTTTACTGCTGGGGATATGCGTCGCGGGCAATCGTTAATTGTATGGGCTATTTCAGAAGGAAGACAGGCAGCACATCATATAGATCGTTATTTAATGGGGCACTCTAATTTACCATTAAAAGCGGTAGGAGATTTACCAAGAGCTTAATTTATAATACCATTTCTGAATAGAATTTATTGTAAAAGAAATTGATGATTTTATACTTTATATGAAATACAAAAATAAAGCATAGCCTTGTTACGATTTCTTTTTTTATTAAAATAGAAAGGAGAAAAGGGTGATTTATTGCGGTAAATTCTATTTAGAAATGGTAGAAAAGAACAAAGAGCGCCCGAAAGCGCTCTTATCTAATCCACGTTTGATTATTATTTAACTCTCCCTTTTTATCAAATAATCATGGACTATTATATATAGTATTGTTTGACTTCTATTAAAGATAAGAAAATTAATGCTTCCATAAAAAGAAAGACAATTAAAACCTTTAAAAGTAATCATATGTAATATTGTAAGGATTAACAATCAATTAATTAGGTGTGATATATACGTGCGTAATGTCAAATTGGATGTTTTTTAATTAAAATTTCATGATTTTGATGTGTAAATTGCATTAAAATAGCCTTTAGTCCAGGAAAGGGTGTTGAAAAACAATAAATGATTTAATTTGATTATGTAGGTAAATTCAAATTAAATGTTTGTAAATCAATTTTTTAAATAAAAAATCATCTAATTATTATAAAAAAATTATATATTAGTCATCTAAATGAAAAAACAAATTTTAAATATTATTTCAATTATTGTCATTGTGATTATTTCACAAGGATGAAGGAATGTTATATATTAAAAATATTTAAAAGCCTTCTCTAAAAAGAAGGCTTTTTTTATGCATTATTGATTATGAAATTAAGAAACTTAACAATTATTATTTGTGTCATTATTAACTCTGTTTAGAGTTGATACAGATATTAGTATATAATATTAAGCCTGTATCATTTAGATACAGGCTTTTTTTATATAAAAAAAAGATGTTGAATACACCAGTAAATTAGATATAAGATGCTTAAAATCAATTAATTAAATAATTATTTTTTGTTTTGGACTTAATAGGTCTAACTAAAAAATAAACTAAACACTTTTAGAAACTTTTAAATTCGAACTATAAAGATTAAACGTCGTAATGAAATTAAATAAATATAGTAAAACAGTTACTCAAGATCCAACGCAACCAGCTGCTCAGGCTATGTTACATGCTATTGGTTTAACTAAGGAAGATTTTTATAAACCTATCATTGGTATTGCAAGTACGGGGTATGAAGGTAATCCATGTAATATGCATCTAAATGATCTCGCAAAATTAACAAAAGAAGGGACTAAGAAGGAAGATGTTATTGGGCTTATATTTAATACAATAGGAGTTAGTGATGGTATTTCTATGGGGACTCCAGGAATGCGTTATTCATTGCCTTCTAGAGATATTATAGCAGACTCTATGGAAACTGTAGTGCAGGCTATGAGCTATGATGGGCTAATAACAGTAGTGGGTTGTGATAAAAACATGCCAGGTGCTTTAATAGCAATGATTCGTTTAGACCGTCCTAGTATATTGGTATATGGAGGAACAATAGATTCTGGCTGTCATGAAGGGAAAAAATTAGATGTCGTTTCTGCTTTTGAAGCATGGGGTAGTAAGGTAAGTGGTACGATGACTGAAACCGAATATCAAAGTATTGTTCAAAAGGCATGTCCAGGAGCTGGAGCTTGCGGAGGAATGTACACTGCAAATACAATGGCTTCAGCAATTGAAGCTTTAGGAATGACATTACCTTTTAATTCTTCTAACCCTGCACTAAGCAATGCAAAAAAAGAAGAAGCAGTAAAAGCTGGTGAAGCGATTAAATTATTGCTAGAAAGAGATATAAAACCTTCAGATATTATTACACGTAAATCTTTAGAAAATGCAATTCGATTAGTTACTATTTTAGGAGGTTCTACTAACGCAGTATTACACTTTCTAGCCATAGCAAGAGCATCAGATATAGATTTTACGCTTCAAGATTTTCAGAAAATTAGTGATACAACTCCTTTTTTAGCCGATTTAAAACCTAGCGGAAAATACCTTATGGAAGACATTCATGAAATAGGAGGTATTCCAGCGGTTTTAAAATATTTATTAAGAAAAGGTTTGATTCATGGTGATTGTTTGACGGTAACAGGTAAAACGATAGCAGAAAATTTATTGGATGTAGAAGATTTAAAAGCTGGACAAGAAGTTATTAAGTCAATAGAAAATCCAATTAAAGTTTCTGGGCATTTAAGAATGCTTTACGGGAATCTAGCAGAAGAAGGTAGCGTTGCAAAAATCACAGGAAAAGAAGGCTTAAGTTTTAGAGGTAAAGCAAAAGTGTTTAATGGTGAATATGAAGCGAATGCTGGAATTCAAAATGGCAAAGTTAAGAAAGGAGATGTGGTAGTTATTCGTTATGAAGGGCCTAAAGGAGGACCAGGAATGCCAGAAATGCTAAAACCAACTGCAGCAATAATGGGAGCAGGTTTAGGTAAAGAAGTGGCTTTAATAACAGATGGGCGATTCTCTGGAGGAACTCATGGCTTTGTTGTAGGTCATATAACACCAGAAGCTCAAGAGGGAGGAACATTAGCATTAGTTAAAAATGGAGACATTATTACTATTGATGCAGAAACAAACAGTATTGAGTTAGAAGTCGCTTATGAAGTTTTACAACAAAGAAGAAGGTTTTGGGAAGCTCCAGAATTGAAATTTAAAAAAGGAGTTTTATATAAATACGCTAAAACCGTATCTCCAGCGTCTAAAGGTTGTGTTACCGATGAGTTTTAATAAAAAAAGTTTTCAAAATCATAAATAAATCAAATTATGAACACAGAAACACTAAAAAGAACAGAAAAAAAAATAGATTCTAAAATGCGCATCACAGGAAGTGAAGCAATAGTCCGTTGTTTAATTGCAGAAGGTGTAAATACGCTTTATGGTTATCCTGGCGGGGCAATTATGCCGGTTTATGATGAGTTATATAAATTTCAAGATAAAATAAATCATGTCTTAACGCGTCATGAACAAGGAGCAACACACGCAGCTCAAGGTTATGCGAGAATATCTGGTAAAGTTGGAGTTGCAATAGCAACATCTGGCCCTGGTGCAACAAATTTAATTACAGGAATAGCAGATGCTCAAATAGATTCTACACCTATGGTTTGTATTACTGGACAAGTGGGTTCACATTTATTGGGAACAGATGCATTTCAAGAAACAGATATTATTGGAATTTCTACTCCAGTTACTAAATGGAATCATCAAATTACAAAAGCATCGCAAATACCTGAGGTCTTGGCAAAGGCATTTTACATAGCAAGAACAGGAAGACCTGGTCCTGTACTTATAGATATTACTAAAGATGCACAGTTTGAAGCATTCGATTTTTTATATGAAAAATGTGATGGGATTCGTAGTTATGTTCCCGTTCCAAATACAGATCCTGAGACCTTAAAAAATGCAGCTCAATTAATTAATTCAGCTAAAAAGCCATTGATAATTTGGGGACAAGGTGTTATTCTAAGTGAAGCGGAAAATATATTAAGAGCAGTTATCGAAAAAGCAGGAATTCCTTCGGCTTGGACCATTATGGGAGCTTCAGCTATTCCTACTAGCCATCCTTTAAATATAGGCATGGTAGGCATGCATGGTAATTATGCGCCAAATGTATTAACTAATGAGTGTGATGTCTTAATTGCCATTGGTATGCGTTTCGATGATAGAGTTACGGGGAATTTAGAAACCTATGCGAAGCAAGCAAAAGTTATTCATTTTGAAATAGATCCAGCTGAGGTTGATAAAAATGTAAAAACAGAAGTCGCCGTTTTAGGAGATGCAAAAAAAACATTACAAGCTCTATTGCCTTTGTTGAATAAAAAAGTACATGTTAATTGGCTTCAAAAATTTAAAGACCTATATAAAGTTGAATATGAAAAAGTAATTAATGATGATTTATATCCTGTAAAAGAAGGCATAACTATGGCAGAGGTTATAAAGGAAATAAATAAACAGAGTAGAGGGCAAGCAGCTATTGTTAGTGATGTAGGCCAACATCAAATGATTGCTTGTCGTTATGCCGAATTTAATGTCACTAAAAGTAATATTACTTCTGGAGGCTTAGGAACTATGGGTTTTGCTTTGCCGGCAGCTATTGGTGCTAAAATGGCAGCGCCAGAAAGAGACGTAGTAGCAATTATTGGAGATGGAGGTTATCAAATGACGATTCAAGAATTAGGAACGATTTTTCAAACAAAAGTACCAGTAAAAATAGTGGTTTTGAATAATGATTTTTTAGGAATGGTTCGACAATGGCAACAGTTGTTTTTTGATAAGCGTTATGCGTCTACCGAAATTCAAAATCCAGATTTCGTAGCCATAGCAAAAGGGTATTCAATTAATGCTAAAAAAGTAACAAAAAGAGAAGAAATCGCTTCCGCAGTAAAAGAGATGATGGCCTCTAAAGCCGCTTACTTTTTAGAAGTTTCTGTAGAGAAAGAAGCGAATGTTTTTCCTATGATACCCACGGGGGCAAGTGTTTCAGATATAAGATTAAGTTAAAGTATGTAAAAGAAGTGTCACCGAGGCAGTCGAGAGGTTTTTAAAGGTCTCGACTTTGGCCTGTCTTGAGCGACAGACCAAAGGCTCGACCAGACAGAATTAAGGAATGATAGATATGGAAGAAAAACAATTATACACAGTATCAATATATACAGAGAATAATAT
Source organism: uncultured Flavobacteriaceae bacterium (assembly GCA_937959395.1). GTDB lineage: Bacteria > Bacteroidota > Bacteroidia > Flavobacteriales > Flavobacteriaceae > JAHDGB01. Next base: position 21,401 of record CALGLR010000001.1, read on the forward strand.
AGGGTTGTTAAATCGTATTTCTGCAATTTTTCAGAGGCGACATATTAACATAGAAAGCATAAACACATCGGTTTCAGAAATCGATGGCGTTTCTCGATTTACTATAGTTATTTCGGTAGGTAAAGAACAAATAAAAAAAATAATAGGACAAATAGAAAAACAGGTTGAGGTTATTAGAGCTTATTACCATACTGATGAAGAAACAATTTATCAAGAATCATGTCTCTTTAAAGTCAAATCTGATTTATTATTTGAAGATGGGCATATTCAAAGTATAATTAAAGAAAGTAATGCGCGAATTATAACAGTAAATAAAGAATTTTTTGTGCTTGAAAAATCAGGAGTAAGAAACGAGATAGAATTATTATATAAAGAATTAAGCGCTTTTGAAATTTTGCAGTTTACACGTTCAGGTAGAATTGCAGTAACAAAAGAGCGTATGGAAATATCTAAAATGCTTGAGGCATTTAACACCAATTATGTATAAAATTTACTGTAAAAGAAATTGATTATTTTTTTCTTTAAATGAAATATAAAAATAAAGCATAGCCTAAGTTACGGTTTCTTTTTCTATTGAAATAGAAAGGAAAAAAGAACGATTTATTGCAGGAAATCCTATGTATAAATGGTGTAAATATTAAAAAAAAAAGAAAATGGCAAATTATTTTAACACGTTATCATTACGTGATCAATTAGATCAATTAGGAAAGTGTCGCTTCATGGATTCATTAGAGTTTAAAGACGGAGTGACTGTTTTAAAAGGTAAAAAAATAGTAATAATAGGTTGTGGTGCGCAAGGTTTAAACCAAGGTCTGAATATGAGAGATTCTGGATTAGATATTTCATATGCATTACGACAAAAAGCTATTGATGAGAATCGTAATTCTTATAAAAATGCAACGAATAATGGGTTTAAAGTGGGGACTTATCAAACGCTTATTCCTACTGCAGATTTGGTGTTAAATTTAACGCCAGATAAACAGCATTCTAATGTTGTTGAGACGGTGATGCCATTAATGAAGAAAGGGTCAACGTTAAGTTATTCTCATGGATTTAATATTGTTGAGGAAGGTGTTCAAATTCGAAAAGACATTACCGTAATAATGGTCGCTCCTAAATGTCCTGGAACAGAAGTAAGGGAAGAATATAAACGCGGTTTTGGAGTGCCAACGCTTATTGCTGTTCATCCAGAAAATGATCCAGAAAATAAAGGCTGGGGCCAAGCTAAAGCATATGCTGTAGCTACAGGAGGTCATAAAGCCGGAGTTTTAGAATCTTCTTTCGTAGCTGAAGTGAAAAGTGATTTAATGGGAGAACAAACTATTTTATGTGGTGTTTTACAAACGGGATCAATTTTATGTTTTGATAAAATGGTAGCTAGCGGAATAGAAGCCAGTTACGCAGCAAAACTAATACAGTTAGGTTGGGAAACGATAACCGAAGCACTAAAGCATGGAGGCATCACTAATATGATGGACAGATTATCTAATCCTGCAAAGATTAAGGCTTTTAAACTAGCCGAAGAGTTAAAAACGATTATGAAACCATTGTTTGAAAAACATATGGATGATATTATTTCTGGGCACTTCTCAAAAACAATGATGACCGATTGGGCTAATGATGATAAAGACCTTTTAAATTGGAGAGCAGCAACAGAAAATACTGCTTTTGAGAAAACGACATTAACTACAGAGCATATTTCTGAACAAGATTATTTTGATCATGGTGTTTTATTAGTTGCTTTTGTTAAGTCTGGTGTTGAATTAGCTTTTGAAACTATGGTAAGCGCAGGAATCATTGAAGCATCTGCGTATTACGAGTCCTTACATGAATTACCATTAATAGCGAATACAATTGCGAGAAAGAAATTATTTGAAATGAATAATGTCATATCTGATACTGCAGAGTATGGATGTTATTTATTTGATCATGCTTGTAAACCACTACTTGTAGACTTTATGGAAACTATTAATACGGATGTTATTGGGAAACGCTTTTCTTCAACAAATGCGGTAGATAATATAGAATTAATAGCAATAAATGAAGCGATAAGAAATCATCCTATTGAATCAATAGGTAAAGAATTAAGAACAGCAATGACCGCAATGAAAATAGTGAAAACTGATGTTAGGACTAAGGATTCAGTATTAGCTTAAAACGGTATGTTGCACTGAGCGGAGTCGAAGTGCTAATAAAATAATAATAATAATAAAACTGGATGGGTGATTCCGATAGCTATCGGGACTGCCTCCACAGAAATGGATGAAAGTTAAAACAACCTATTTCCCAACACTAGAAGCTGTTGAATTGGCTGCAAAACGATTAGACGGTATTGCGTTAGTAACACCATTAACAACTAATTTGCAGTACTCCAAACAGTATGATAGTAACATTTTGTTTAAACGAGAAGATTTGCAAGTCGTTCGTTCTTATAAAATAAGAGGGGCTTATAATAAAATGGCAGCACTTACTACCTCAGAAGTGATGAATGGTATTGTATGTGCAAGTGCTGGAAATCATGCGCAAGGTGTAGCGTTATCCTGTAAATTGTTAAAAATGAAGGGGACTATCTATATGCCAGTGCCTACTCCTAAGCAAAAATTAGATCAAGTTAAAATGTTTGGAGAAGCGTACATTAATATTGTTTTAGAAGGAGATACTTTCGATGATTCTTATCACGCAGCAAAATTTGAAAGCGAACGTTTAAATAAAACATTTATTCACCCTTTTAATGACGAAAAAGTAATTGAAGGCCAAGCGACTGTAGGTTTAGAAATCTTAAAACAAGCAAAACAACCTATAGATTATGTTTTTGTTCCTGTTGGAGGTGGTGGTTTATCTTCCGGATTGTCTTCAGTATTTAAATTATTATCTCCTAATACAAAGATAATTGGTGTCGAACCAGAAGGAGCGCCTTCAATGTCTAATTCTATAAAACATAATAAAAATATAGAATTAAAGTATATAGAAAAATTTGTAGACGGTGCCGCTGTAAAACGAGTCGGGGACTTGAACTTTGAAATATGCAAATCGAATTTAGATGCTATGATTACCGTTTCAGAAGGAAAAATATGTCAAACTATTTTAGAACTATATAATAAAGATGCTATTGTAGTGGAACCTGCAGGTGCTTTAAGTATAGCCGCTTTAGAATGTTATGCTAATGAAATAAAAGGGAAAAATATAGTTTGCGTGGTTAGTGGAAGTAATAATGATATTACACGAACTGCCGAAATAAAAGAACGTGCTCTATTACATGCTAATTTAAAACATTATTTTATTATAAAATTTCCACAACGCGCAGGTGCATTAAGAGAGTTTTTAGCAGATATTTTGGGGCCTACCGATGATATTACGCATTTTGAATATACAAAGAAAACAAATCGCGAAAATGGGGCAGCTGTTGTAGGGTTAGAATTAAAATCTTCAGCAGATTTAGAACCATTAATTACTAAAATGAAGCTTCATAACTTTTATGGGGATTACCTAAATGATAAACCAGATTTATTTCAATTTTTGGTATGATATTATGGGTGTTAGCTTAAATAATGGTAATATTAATTTGCTAAAAAAAGGACTTATACCAATTATAATTCAAATGAGTTATGGTTTATTTAAGTTGTAATTGGTATTACTTTTATAAGTACTGATTATGTATTATAATACTATTTCAAAGTTTAAATGGTATGAGATTAATAATAAAAAGAGGTTAATAATCAGATGTTTATATTTTAAGGTCAGAAAAAGAAGAAAATGATAATTTTATCGATAAATGCTGTTTTTTTTAAAGTCGTATTAAATAATATTGTAATATTGTACCATATGTGTATTCAAGAAAATAAAAATCGTATTTCAGTTCCCAGCAGGCCATTGCGCCGCCGCCGCTAATTCTTCTATTTAGCATTTAACTGATTACGCCATTTTTTTTATTTTTCACTTTGCACAAATTATCTTTAATATTATTTTTTCAGAATGTAGTTGTTTTTCAAAATAACGTCGCTTCTGTACGCCGCATTTTTCCGCGCCGCCCGTTTGGGTGTTCTTCTATTTATAGAGCTTAGGTGAGTCCGGTTCTTCTTTCCAAACTTAAAATTTTACAGTAACAATTTAAAATCAAGATAATGAAAATCATTATTGCAGATCAATCACATAGTATTTATGCGAATGATATTAGTGAAGCCATTACAAGTGCAGCACAAGTAAGAGGTACAGGTATTGCTAAACGAACTCCAGAGTATATCATTTCTAAAATGGAAAAAGGAAATGCTGTAATAGCAATAGATAAAGGCACTTTTGCAGGATTCTGTTATATCGAATCTTGGGGCCATGGAAAATTTGTAGCAAATTCGGGACTTATAGTACACCCTAATTACAGAGGGAGAGGATTAGCAAAACAAATTAAGAAAGTCATTTTTAAACATTCAAGAGCCAAATTTCCTGAAGCGAAAGTATTTAGTATTACTACAGGTTTGGCAGTTATGAAAATGAATAATGATCTAGGATATAAGCCAGTAACATTTTCAGAATTAACAGATGATCAATCCTTTTGGAAAGGCTGTCAAACGTGCAAAAATTATGATGTCTTACAGCGTACCCAACAAAGTATGTGCTTATGTACAGGGATGTTATATGATCCTAATGTAGAAAAAGAAAAAGTAGAAGCTGTAGAAAAGGCAATGAGAGATTAGAAAAGGCATAAAAAAAATTAAGTTTAATTAAAAAGATACCCGCATTCGCGGGCATATAAATGAAAACATCTAAAAAATTAGTAATAGCTTATAGTGGCGGATTAGATACGTCGTATTGCGCAGTAAACTTGTCAAAAAAAGGTTTTGATGTTCATGCGGTAAGTGTTAACACAGGAGGGTTTACTCTAAATGAAATTAAAAATATAGAGTTAAACGCTTATAAAATGGGTGTGTCTACTTATAAAAATATTGATGCCGTTACCACTTTTTATGAAAAAGTGGTAAAGTATTTAGTGTTTGGAAATGTTTTAAAAAATAACACATATCCATTATCGGTAAGTGCAGAACGTATTATTCAAGCGATTGAAATTGTTGAATATGCAAAAAGTATCGATGCTAAATATATCGCGCATGGAAGCACAGGGGCAGGAAACGACCAAGTACGTTTTGATATGATTTTTCAAACTCTGGCTCCAGAGATAGAAATCATTACGCCAATAAGAGATAGGAAATTAACGAGACAAGAAGAAATAGAATATCTTAATAAAAATGGTGTTGATTTATCATGGAATAAAGCTAAATATTCTATTAATAAAGGACTTTGGGGTACAAGTGTTGGAGGCGAAGAAACATTAACATCAGAAAAGGCATTGCCAGAACAGGCCTACCCATCTCAGCTTAAAAAAGAAGAAGAAGAGAAAGTAAAACTCACTTTTTTGAAAGGAGAACTGGTTGCATTAAATGATAAAAAGGGAACGCCCGAAACTATAATAGCTGCATTAAATGATTTGGGATCTCAATATGCTATTGGACGAGATATTCATGTTGGAGATACTATAGTAGGAATTAAAGGACGCGTTGGTTTTGAAGCCGCCGCTGCTTTAATTACTATAAAAGCACATCATTTATTAGAAAAACACACACTTACCAAATGGCAGTTACAGCATAAAGAGTATTTGTCTGGTTTTTATAGCATGCATTTACACGAAGGTCAATACTTAGATCCTGTGATGCGAAATATAGAATCGTTTTTTGAAAGCAGTCAAACGAATGTTTCAGGAGATGTTTTTGTCACTTTAAAACCGTACCATTTTACACTTAACGGGATTCGTTCTAAACATGATTTAATGAATGCGAAGTTTGGAACTTATGGCGAGTTAAATAAGGGTTGGACTGCAAGTGAAGCCAAAGGTTTTATTAAAATTCTAGGCAATCAAAATAAAATATATCAACAGATAAATTCATAAATTAATGGTTCAAGTAGGAATTGTAGGAGGAGCAGGATATACAGCAGGAGAATTAATACGATTGTTGATTTTTCACAGTAAAACAAATATCGATTTTATTTATAGCACGTCTAATGCTGGGAATAAAGTTTATAAAGTACACCAAGATTTATTGGGAGTAACGGATTTGGAATTTACTAAAACCATCAACCCAAAAGTTGATGTTCTTTTTCTGTGTTTAGGGCATGGGAATTCTAAGGTTTTTTTAGAGAAAAATGAGTTTTCAGAAACGACAAAAATTATCGATTTAAGTAATGATTTTAGACTTGAAAAAGATAAGGTATTCCAAGGGAAGGATTTTGTGTATGGGTTACCAGAATTACAAAAAGAAACTATAAAAACAGCACAGTATATAGCAAATCCAGGTTGCTTTGCTACAGCAATTCAATTGGCTGTTTTACCATTAGGTAAAAATGAAAAACTGAAAGAGAGTATACACGTAAATGCTGTAACTGGGGCAACTGGTGCCGGGACTTCATTATCTAAAACAACACATTTTACTTGGAGAGATAATAATTTTTCACATTACAAACCTTTTACACATCAGCATTTAGGAGAAATTAATCAAACGGTAAACCGATTGCAAGATAGTTTCGATTCTGAAATTGTTTTTATGCCCAATCGCGGCAATTTTTCAAGAGGAATTTATGCGACACTCTATACGACTTATGAGGATTCTTTAGAGCAAGCCATAAAACTATATAAGGATTATTATAAAAACGCTGCGTATACTTTTATTTCTGAAGATGAAATCCATTTAAAACAAGTGGTGAATACAAATAAATGCATTATTCATTTATATAAACATAACAACAAATTATTAGTAACGAGTATCATCGATAATCTTTTAAAAGGGGCTTCAGGACAAGCGGTTCAAAATATGAATCTCATGTTTGGTTTTGAAGAAACGGAAGGGTTACAACTCAAAGGAAGTTTTTTTTAATAGAAAAAATATAAATGAGAATCGAGACAAAAGAATCAATAGAAGGAAAATGTCATCTTGAGCGCAGTCGAAAGCTCTTTAACTGAAATTTCATTTTTTAGTCTCTTTTAAAACAAAAATAAGTAAGATCCTGAAACAAGTTCAAGATGATAAATACAGAACAAGAAACTAAGTTTAATTAAAATATACCCGCCTGCGCGGGCAATATTATGAACCGAGCGCTTTTGCGCGAACACATTTGACCATTAAAAATAATAATAACGAACAAATGAAAATTGCAATTATAGGAACCGGGAATTTAGGAAAATCGATAGCCAAAGGATTAATAACAAATAATGCGATCACTAGCCTGTATTTAACAAAAAGAAATCTAGATGAAATTAAAGATTTTGAAGTTTACAAAGGGGTAACATTAACGCAAGATAATGCAGAAGCTGTGAAGCATTCAGATATTCTAATTTTTGCTGTGCAACCAGCGCATTTAGAAAACATACTTAAAGTTATTAAACCATTGCTCACAGAAAAGCATGTGTTAATATCTACAATTGCAGGATTTTCAATTGCTAAAATGGAAACCATCGTTGGAGAAGCTCCTTTTATAATTCGGGCGATGCCAAATACTGCGATTGCAGTTGGAAAATCTATGACTTGTTTGTGTAGCAACGAAAATGGAAAACAACGCATTAAAGTTGCTGAGGCTATTTTTAATCGTTTAGGAACATCCATTGAAATTCCAGAAAATCAAATGCAAGCAGCAACAGTAGTCTGTGCCAGTGGTATTGCTTTTTGGATGCGATTAATAAGAGCAACAATGCAAGCAGCGATACAATTAGGGTTTGATGCCAAAGAAGCTCAAGAATTAGCCATGCATACCTGCGAAGGTGCTGCTAGTTTATTAATAACAACGGGTAATCATCCAGAACAAGAAATAGATAAAGTAACGACACCTAAAGGGTGTACGATTCAGGGTTTAAATGAAATGGAACACAAAGGCTTAAGTTCTTCTTTAATTCAAGGAATGGTAGCATCTTTCAATAAGATAAGTAATATAAAAACCAATCAATTATGAGTTTGTTTAATGTATATCCTTTGTTTGATATTACTCCCGTAAGCGCTAAAGGTCTTTTTGTATTTGATAACAATGGGAATAATTATTTAGACCTTTATGGCGGTCATGCTGTAATTTCTATTGGACATTCACATCCAGAATATACTAATGCTATAAGTGAGCAAGTTCGTAAATTAGGGTTTTACAGTAATTCGATTAAAAACCCTTTGCAAGAGGACTTAGCGACTAAAATAAAAGAACTTTCTGGCTGTGAAAACTATCAATTGTTTCTTTGTAATTCTGGGGCAGAAGCTAATGAAAATGCCTTAAAATTAGCGTCATTTCATACTGGTAAATCTAAGGTTTTAGCTTTCGAGAATGGTTTTCATGGGAGAACATCTGCTGCTGTTGCTGCAACCGATAATGCTAAAATTATTGCGCCAATTAATGCACAACAAAAGGTTGATTTTGTAAAGCTAGGCGATTTAACAGCTGTAGAAACGGTTCTAAAGAAAAACGAAACTTGTGCAATTATTATAGAATGCATTCAAGGTGTAGGTGGTTTAGATGAAAGTACGACCGCTTTTTATAAAGGTCTAGAGCGATTGTCTAAGGAATACAATACGATTCTTATTGCAGATGAGGTGCAATCTGGTTTTGGTAGAACTGGTGATTTTTTTGCGTTTCAAAAGCATAAAATTAATCCAGATATTATTTCTATGGCAAAAGGAATGGGTAATGGGTTTCCTGTTGGAGGCATTTTAATTGATGAGAAAATTAAAGCATCTTTCGGTTTGTTAGGAACAACGTTTGGAGGTAATCACTTAGCATGTGCTGCTTCATTAGCCGTTTTAAAGGTAATCGAAAATGATAATTTGATAGAAAATGCAAATTCCATTTCTAATTATTTTAAAGAAAAAGCACAATCTCTTCCGAAGCTAAAAAAAGTAAAAGGTAGAGGTTTAATGCTAGGTCTAGAATTCGATTTTCCAATAGCGCCATTACGGGAAGCATTGATTTATAAACATCACATTTTTACAGGAAGTTCAAAAAATCCCAACGTGTTAAGAATTCTTCCACCTTTAACCATTCAAGAAAAACATATCGATCAGTTTTTTGAAGCATTACATGAAGAATTATGAAAAAGTATACCGCAATAAAGGATATCGAGAACCTTTCAGAAACTATTAAACAGGCTATTGAATTAAAAGAAAATCCTTTTCAATATGAGGCATTAGGAAAGCAAAAAACATTAGTCATGCTTTTTTTTAATTCCAGTTTAAGAACACGATTAAGTACCGAAAAAGCGGCAAAAAATTTAGGAATGAATGTCATGACTTTAAATGTAGGAGAAACCTGGGATTTAGAGTTTGAGGAAGGCACGATTATGAATTTAAAATCGGCAGAACATATTAAGGAAGCAGCACAAGTTATTTCTCAATATGCCGATATTATTGCAGTGCGAGCATTTCCTTCGTTAATAAACAGGGAGCAAGATGAGTTAGAACCCATTATTACTAATTTTATAAAATATGCTTCAGTACCTATAATTAATATGGAAAGTGCTACAGCGCATCCATTACAAGCACTTGCAGATGCTATTACTATTGAAGAATTTAAGAGGTCTAAAACTCCAAAGGTTGTTTTGTCTTGGGCGCCTCATCCCAAAAAATTACCTCATGCTGTTGCCAATTCATTTGTAGAAATGATGCAAAAAAGAGATGTCGATTTTGTAATCACCCATCCTCCAGGTTATGAATTGGACCCCAGAATAACTAAAAACAGTATAATTATATACAATCAAGAAGAGGCTTTTCAAAATGCTGATTTTGTGTATACTAAAAACTGGAGTAGCTATTCTAATTATGGCGAAATTTTAAAAACGGATGCTAATTGGATGATTACAAAAGAAAAACTAGGGACTGCTAAATTTATGCATTGTTTGCCCGTAAGACGGAATGTAGTGGTTGAAGATGCAGTTTTAGATAGTGAGCATTCTATTGTTATAAAACAGGCAAATAATAGAACGTTCGCCGCGCAAATCGTATTAAAAGGGATTTTGGAGAATTTATAAGATTTCGTTATGCTGAATTTATTTCAGTATCACATAAAATAATTAACAATAATGAGACCCTGAAATAAATTCAGCTTAACAAAAAAATGGAAACACTAAAAATTATAAAAATAGGAGGTAATATTATTGACGATGATAAAGCCTTAAATGATTTTCTTTCTGATTTCTCGGCACTTAAAGGTCCCAAATTATTGGTTCACGGTGGTGGCAAATCGGCAACTAAACTTGCAACTAAAATGCAAGTAAAAGTAGAAATGGTGCAAGGAAGGCGCGTTACAAATGAAGACATCTTAAACATTATTACTATGGTTTATGCGGGGAAAATAAATAAAACAATCGTGGCGAAACTTCAAGCGTCTAGTTGTAATGCGATGGGTTTATCTGGTGCAGACGGAAATACTATAGAAGCCATTAAACGCCCTATAGAAACTGTAGATTTTGGTTTTGTAGGCGATGTTGAAAAGGTAAATATTGAAACCATAAACCTATTATTAAAAAATAATATCACACCCGTTTTTTGTGCTATTACTCATAACAAAAAAGGCCAGTTATTAAACACAAATGCAGATACTATTGCTTCAGAACTGGCGATAGGATTGGCGTCATCTTTTAAAACGGAACTATATTATTGTTTTGAGAAAAAAGGTGTTTTAGAAAATGTAAACAATAACGATTCAGTAATAAAAACAATAAACAAGTCTACCTATAAAACATTAATAAAAAATGAAATTATTATAGACGGTATGCTGCCCAAACTGAATAACTGTTTTCATGCGATAACTAATAAAGTGAGTAAAGTATGTATAGGGCTTCCAGAAATGATATTCAATTCAAAATTAATATGCACAACAATCGAGAAATAATGATAGAAACAACGAAGAATATAAATAAAACTTCAGATCAAGAATCAATAAAAGAGTTAACGAATAATGCGATTCAACTGCTTAAAGATTTAATAGAAACACCTTCTTTTTCTTCAGAAGAGGATAATACAGCTCGTCTTATTGAAAATTGGTTTGTAGCTCATGAAATTTCTTATACGAGAACAGAAAATAACATTTGGGCTACTAATAAACATTTTGAAAACGGAAAACCTACATTATTACTAAATTCTCATCACGATACCGTAAAACCGAATAAAGGTTATACTAAAGATCCTTTTAAAGCTATAGAAGAGGATGGTAAACTTTATGGATTGGGAAGCAATGATGCTGGAGGTTGTTTAGTGTCTTTAATGGCAACGTTTACACATTTTTATAATGCTGAAAACTTGAAATATAATTTAGTTATTGTGGCTTCGGCAGAAGAAGAAAGTAGTGGAGATAATGGTTTAAATTCTATGTTAAAAATTATTCCAAAAATTGATGTTGCCATCGTAGGAGAACCTACATTAATGCAGTTGGCTGTTGCCGAAAAAGGATTAGTCGTTTTCGATGCAGTAATAAAAGGGACACCTAGCCATGCTGCTCACCCTAACACCAATAATGTGATCTATAAGAGTATAGAAACACTAAAATGGTTTAGAGATTTCAAATTTGAAAAAACATCTCCTGTTTTGGGAGATGTAAAATTAACAGTAACACAGATCAATGCTGGTAAACAACATAATGCAGTGCCTGCCAATGTTGAATTGGTGATAGATGTTCGTGTTAATGATAAGTATACAAATGAAGATATTGCAGAACTATTAACTAATAATGCACCGTGTTCTAGTATTAAAGCAAGAAGCTTACGTTTAAACTCATCGTCAATACCAGAAAATCATGAATTAGTAAAAGCAGGACTTGCTATAGGAAGAGAAACCTATGGATCACCTACATTATCCGATCAAGCCGTTCTAAGTTGTCCGTCGTTAAAACTAGGGCCTGGAGATAGTAGACGTTCACATACAGCTGATGAATTTATTTACCGCGCCGAGATCGAAGAAGGTGTGAAAATATATATAGAATTGTTGAATAAAGTGGTTTTAAAATAGAAACAAGAGAAACGAGAGTTCAGAATAAAGAGAAACGAGAGAAAACAAAAGTAAAGAGATAAGAATAAGTGATGAAAGGACAATTGTGTCATTCCTGCGCAGGCAGGAATCCACTTTATAAGTCTTGATTCTAACAACTGAATCAGTCTTTATTCTAGAAGCGAATGTCTCCTTTAGCCTTCGACTGCTCTCAGGGCAAGCTAAAGGCGAAAATTTTTTTATGTGAAGAAGTAGAAAATAGAAAAGAACAGTAATACGAGAAACTAATTGGATTTCTGCCTGCGCAGGAATGACAAACAAAAAAAGAAGTTATGAAATTATGGGATAAAGGATTCTCGATAGATGAGAAGATAGAACAATTTACGGTTGGAAATGATAGAGAAATTGATTTACACATTGCAAAATATGACGTGCAAGCCTCTTTGGCGCATGCTAAGATGTTGGCAAAAATAGAAATCATTTCAAATGAAGAATTAAAACAATTAGAAACAGGTCTAAATGTTATAGAACAACAAATAGAAGCGAATACTTTTGTAATAGAAGATGCATTCGAAGACGTACATTCTAAAATAGAATTTGAATTAACGAAACAGTGCGGAGATGTTGGTAAAAAAATACATACAGCACGTTCTAGAAACGATCAGGTTTTAGTGGCTTTACAACTGTTTTATAAAGATAATTTAAAACAAATAAGAGAAAAAACTACTGATTTTTTTGAAACACTATTGCAATTAGCAAAGGCACATGAAAATAAGTTATTGCCAGGATATACCCACTTGCAAATTGCAATGCCATCGTCTTTTGGATTGTGGTTTTCTGCATACGCCGAAGTATTAGTAGATGACGTTTCTATTTTAGATGCGGTTTTGAAAATCACAGATCAAAACCCACTAGGATCTGCTGCCGGATATGGAAGTTCTTTTCCTATAGATCGTGATTTTACAACAGAGCTGTTAGGGTTTTCAACTTTAAAGTATAATGTGGTTGCGGCTCAATTAACAAGAGGGAAAAGTGAGCGCGCTATAGCTAATGCTTTAGGGAGTTTATGCAACACATTAAGCCGTTTTGCAATGGATATTTGTTTGTATATGAGTCAGAATTTTGGATTCATAATTTTCCCGGACGAATTAACTACCGGAAGTAGTATTATGCCGCATAAAAAAAACCCAGATGTATTCGAACTCATAAGAGGGAAGTGTAATAAAATTCAAGCGTTGCATACCGAAATGTTATTAGTGACTAATAATTTACCAAGTGGTTATCATAGAGATTTTCAGTTACTTAAAGAATCTATTGTTAAGGCGCTTTTAGAAGTAAATGATATCCTAGATATTTTTAATTATGCGATTCAACAAATTATAATAAAAGAGATCGATTTAAATGATGAGAAATATCAATACTTATTTACTGTAGATAGTATTAATAATTTGGTTGAAGATGGAGTTTCATTTAGGGATGCTTACCAAAAAATAGGAGCTCAAGTTCAAAATAATACTTACAAACCAGAAGGTGTTAAACCACATTCACATATAGGAAGTATTAATAATTTGTGCTTAGACAAAATTAGGGGGAAACTTAGAAAAGTATAAAATACAAAAGAGCGCCGATAAGCGCTCTTCTCAACTAATCCACACGTAGAACATAAAACTTATTATTTAAAACTCTCTCTTTTTAAATAATCGTGGACTGTCCTACGTGTATGTTTAAAAAATTCACATTGGTTTCATCAGGGTTGTTTATATAATCCTCAATGAAATCTCCAACGGTATTTGTTGTAATTAATTTATAATCGGTATTAAGATCTGGTGTCGTAATATTTAATACTAAAGATTTTTCGACCGCTTCTTTAATTAATTGGGCTTCTTTAAAGAGTCCAAAATGTTCTAAAAGCATGGCTGCAGATAAAATAGAAGCAATAGGATTCGCAATACCTTTATTAGTAGCCTGAGGGAAAGAACCATGAATAGGTTCAAAAAGGGCATGTTTGTTTCCTATTGAAGCTGAGGCTAATAAGCCAATAGATCCGCCAATAACACTAGCTTCATCACTAATAATATCTCCAAACATGTTTTCGGTTAAAATAACATCAAACTGTTTTGGGTTTAAAATAAGTTGCATGGCCGCATTGTCTACAAATAAAAACTCTAAAGTGACTTCAGGATACTCATTTGCAATCTCTGTAACTACCTTTCTCCACAAACGAGAACTCTCTAAAACATTGGCTTTGTCAACTAAAGTTACTTTTTTATTTCTTGTTTTTGCAGCTATAAAAGCCAAATGAGTAATACGCTCAATTTCAAAACGAGAGTATTCACACAAATCAGAAGCCGTATTACCATTATTAGAAACTTCTTTTTTTCCAAAGTAAATACCTCCTGTTAATTCGCGATAAATACAAATGTCTGTATTTTCGATGCGTTCTTTTTTTAAAGGTGATAAATCCAACAATGACTCATAAGCTTTAACTGGTCTTATATTAGTATATAACTCTAGTTCTTTACGTAACTTTAATAAACCTTGTTCTGGTCTTATTTTAGCACTTGGATCGTTATCGTATTTTGGGGCTCCAATAGCTCCAAATAAAACAGCATCACTAGCTTTACATAGTTTTAAAGTGCTTTCTGGTAGGGGGTTTCCTAATTTGTCTATCGCTATAGCTCCAACCAAACCTTCTTTAAATGTAAAAGTGTGATCAAAAATAAAAGCGATTGCTTTTAATACCTTTATGGCTTGAGTTGTGACTTCTGGACCTATACCATCGCCAGATAGAACTGCTATGTTTAATTTCATAGAAAAAGTTTTTATTTCCGTTTTTATGGAAATTTTTATTTTTTAATTAATATGCTTTTTGTCTTTCAAAAGCCATTATTTTATTTTTCTTACTGAGTAGAAAACCAATATCATCGTAACCATTTATCAGGCATCTTTTTTTGTAAGAATTAATATTAAAGTCTTCTTTAAAAGAAGTGCCTTCAACAGTAATGGTTTGTTCTAATAAATTTACTCCTAATTGGGTTTCTGGGTTTTCTTCTATTCTACTTAATAGTGCTTTTAAAAACTCTGGAGTCACTTGTATGGGTAGCAAACCGTTGTTTAATGCATTTTCTTTAAAGATGTCTGCAAAAAAACTAGACACAATAACTTTAAACCCATAATCGGTTAATGCCCATGCTGCATGTTCTCTACTTGAACCGCAACCAAAATTATTTCCAGCGACTAAAATGTCTCCCGAGTAAGTCGGATTATTTAATATAAAAGTAGAATTTTTTGTATGGTCTTTATTATATCTCCAATCTCTAAATACATTTTTACCAAACCCATTTTTATTAATAGATTTTAGGAAGCGAGCAGGAATTATTTGATCGGTATCTACGTTTTCAATAGCTAAAGGAATAGCTCTTGATGATAATGTTGTAAATTTTTCCATAATTGGTCGTTTTTGTTATTCTCTTTATTGAATTTCTTGAACAAGAGAATGCGTTAAATATTCAGTGAGATCAATAATTTTTCCTTCAATAGCAGTTGCTGCGGCTAATAAAGGACTTGCTAAAAGTGTTCTGGCTCCTTGCCCTTGTCTGCCTTCAAAATTTCTATTAGAAGTAGAAATACAGTATTCGCCTTCAGGTATTTTATCGTCATTCATTGCTAAACATGCTGAGCAACCAGGTTGTCTTAATTCAAACCCAGCTTTAGTAAATATGTCTTCTAGGCCTTCTTTTATAATTTGAGTTTCTACTTGTTTACTTCCTGGAACCAACCAAGCCGTAACATTAGGTGCTTTACTTTTTCCTTTTATAAAGTTGGCAGCAATTCTAAAATCCTCAATTCTAGAATTAGTACAGCTTCCTATGAATACATAATTAATAGGTTTGTTAATTAAAGATTCTCCTTTTTCAAAATTCATATATGCTAATGATTTCTCAAAAGAAGGTGTATTAACTTGAGGTATGGTTTCTGTTATTTTAATACCCATTCCAGGATTCGTACCATAGGTAATCATTGGTTCTATATCGTTGGCATCAAAAAAGTACTCTTTATCAAATTGGGCTCCGTTATCTGTTGGTAGGGTTTTCCAATAGGCTATTTTTTGATCTAAATTGCTTCCTTTTGGTGCAAATTCTCTGTTTTTAATATATTCGAAAGTCGTTTCGTCTGGTGCGATCATTCCGCCTCGAGCACCCATTTCAATACTCATATTACAAATGGTCATTCGGCCTTCCATAGACATGTTTTCAAAAACATCACCGGCATACTCACAAAAATATCCCGTACCCGAATTTGTGCCTAGTTTTGAAATAATATAGAGTATAACATCTTTTGGAAGAACTCCCTTTTTTAAGTTTCCATTTACGGTAACTCTTAAGCTTTTAGGTTTGGTTAGTAATAAACATTGACTTGCAAAAACTTGCGCAACTTGACTGGTACCAATACCAAAAGCAATAGCCCCGAAAGCGCCATGGGTTGAGGTATGGCTATCTCCACAAACTATGGTCATTCCAGGTTGTGTAATACCAAGTTCTGGAGCAATAACATGTACTATTCCATTATATTTATGACCTAACTCGTATAATGTGATGTTATTTTTCTTGCAATTTATAGCGAGTTGCTCCAATTGTTTTTTTGAACGCTCATCTTTTATGGGTAGGTGTTGGTTTTGAGTTGGTGTGTTATGATCGGCTGTTGCCGTAACTTGATCCGGTCTAAAAACAGGAATGTTTCTGCTTTCTAGTTCATTAAAGGCTTGCGGACTAGTAACTTCATGAATTAAATGCCTGTCTATATATACTATTTGTGGACCATCTTTAATGGTGTCTACAATGTGGGAATCCCAAACTTTATCGAAAAGTGTTTTTTTCATTTAAAATTTTATTTTTCAATTCCCACGTAGGTGGGAACCTTACTGATTACAGCTTTTAATTTTAAGCGGAAATTTATTTTTAAATAGGTATAATATCTCTGTATACACTACTTGTTTCTATAATTTGATGAATATCATTATCATTAACTTCCTTTTTTAGATCTGCACAAGTTAAAAAGTTAGCATAAATAGTATCTAGTTGAAGTTTAGTTAATGCGTAACCAATATTTTTAGCTCTATATGCTAAAGCGGCTCTACCACTACGAGCGGTAAGCACAATTTTAGATTCGATTAAACCAATGTCTTTTGGATTAATGATTTCATAAGTTTCTCGATGTTTAATAACACCATCTTGGTGTATTCCAGAGCTATGAGCGAAAGCATTAGCGCCAACAATCGCTTTATTGGGTTGTGTGTAAATACCCATACTTTCACTTACAAGTTGACTTAAACCGTAAAGCATTTCTGTATTTATATTGGTTTCTAAGTTTAAATGTTGGTGCTGTTTTAATACCATCACAACTTCTTCAAGAGCGGTATTTCCTGCACGTTCACCAATACCATTTATGGTACATTCTATTTGTCTTGCACCATTTATTATACCTTCTATAGAATTTGCTGTTGCTAAACCCAAATCGTTATGGCAATGACAGGATACGGTTGCTTTTTCTATACCTTTTACATTTTCCATGAGGTATTTTATTTTAGCACCATATTCGTTAGGTAAGCAGTAACCTGTTGTATCTGGAATATTTAAAACCGTTGCACCAGCTTTAATTGCAGCTTCGCAAACTCTTGCTAAATAATCATTGTCTGTACGGCCAGCATCTTCAGCATAAAACTCGACATCTTCAACGAATTTTTTCGCATAACTTACGGCATCATAAGCACGTTCTATTATACGATCTCTATTAGAATTAAATTTAAATTTTATATGAGAGTCTGAAGTACCAATGCCAGTATGTATTCTTGGTTTTTTTGCTTGTTTTAAAGCTTCTGCCGCAACTTTAATATCGTTTTCTACAGCTCGGGTTAACCCGCAAACTGTTGCATTTTTTACCATTTTTGATATCGCTTCTACCGATTTGAAATCCCCTGGGCTAGAGACGGGAAAACCAGCTTCAATAATGTCTACTCCAGAAATATCAAGTTGTTCAGCAATAATTACTTTCTGTTTCGTATCTAATTTGCACCCAGGGACTTGCTCTCCATCACGCAGTGTGGTATCGAATATTTGAATTTTTGTGTTGGACATTTCTAAAGAATTATTTTTCTATTGTAAGACTAATGTATATTTTGGTTATAAATTAGGATGACTTCGTTTTTAAATTCTTACGATGTTCAAACCATAATTAAGAATTTAACTAATTGTTAATCAAGTAGATGTGTAATTTTTTAATTTATGACTAAGGACCAAAAAGATAATCTGTTTTTATTGGTAAAATCACTTACCAAGTCAGAAAAACGACAGTTCAAGCTCTATGTAGGGAGGCTTGGTGTTAATTCAGATTCTAAATTTTTGAATCTTTTTAACGTTTTAGATAAGTTAGATCATTATGATGAAGGACATATTTTAAAATTAACAAAAGTAAAAAAGCAACAATTAGCTAATGTAAAAGCGCACTTATATAAGCAAATATTAATTAGTTTAAAACTAAATCCATCTCATCAAAATATTAGATATCAAGTTAGGGAACAATTAGATTTTGCTTCAATTTTATATCATAAAGGACTTTACAAACAGAGTCTTAAGATTTTAGATAAGGCCAAAGAAATAGCTGTTTTAAATGAAGAAAAAAACCTAGCTTATGAAATAGTAGAACTAGAGAAGGTTATAGAGTCGCAATACATAACAAGAAGTATTTCAGGAAGGGCAGACGAACTCGCTATTCAAGCTAAAGAGTTAAGTGCTGCCAATTTAATAACCAGTAAACTATCTAATTTATCTTTGCAGTTATATGGCATTTTTTTAACTAAAGGATATATAAAAAATGAAGAAGAAGGTAAAATGGTTAAAGATTATTTTGTTAGCCATCTTCCTAAGTATACTTTTAAAGAATTGGGTTTTAGAGAACGGCTATGGTTATATAAAGCAAGTTTGTGGTATAGTTTTTTAATGCAAGACTTTATAAATTGTTATAAATATGCTTTAAAATGGGTGAATTTATTTTATGATAACCCTAAAATGATTAGTCTAAATCCTGTATTTTTTATAAAAGGAAATAATTACCTTTTAGAATCTTTGTATCTATTAAAAAACAAAACAAAATTTGAAACGATTATTAATAAATTTGAATCGGTAATTAATAATGAAAAGTTTCATAAAGATGAAAATGTTGAAGCATTATCATTCCTATATGTTAATCTTAATAAAATTAATCTGTACTTTATTGATGGGAGTTTTGATAAAGGTTTAGATTTAATTCCAGAGATAGAATTAAAATTATCTTTATATAAAAATAGAATAGATGAACATCATAAAATGGTATTCTATTACAAGTTTGCAAGTTTACATTTTGGATCTGGAAATAATAAAGAGTGTATTGTTTATTTAAATAAAATCATTACCAATAAAACGCTCTCAATGCGAGAAGACTTACTTTGCTTTTCAAGGGTTTTAAATCTTGTTGCACATTATGAAGCAGGTTTAGATGATCATTTAGAGAATTTATTAAGAAGTACTTATAAGTTTTTAATAAAGATGAATGGACTCCACGAAGTGCAAAAAGAGATGATAAAATTTATTAGAGGGCTTCAAGATATTTACCCACAAGATCTTAAGAAAGCATTCAAATTATTGTATGAAAAACTTAAAACTTACGAAAAAGACCCCTATGAAGGACGTGCTTTTTTGTATTTAGATATTATTTCTTGGTTAGAAAGTAAGATTAATAACCTAACTGTAGATCAAGTAGTTAGGTCTAAGTATCTTGCGGGTTTGGAGT
This sequence comes from uncultured Flavobacteriaceae bacterium, assembly GCA_937959395.1. Lineage (GTDB taxonomy): Bacteria > Bacteroidota > Bacteroidia > Flavobacteriales > Flavobacteriaceae > JAHDGB01. The sequence continues at coordinate 41,218 of CALGLR010000001.1, forward strand.
CTTAAAAAAAAATAATTTAAAAATTTATTAAAAAATATTTGGAAATTAACTTTTTCTGAATGAATATTTGCACTCACAAAGTTCAATAACTTATTGAGATGTTATCAAGAAAGGTGGAGGGATTAGACCCGCTGAAGCCTTAGCAACCCTTTAGAAATAGAGAAGGTGCTAAATTCTACTTAAAAATTCGATTCATTTATCGAAGATTTGGATAGATAACTAACACAGAATTTACGACCTGTAACTTCTGTTATTTTCTTTATAACATTTTTCTATTAAGTCCGTCATTAAGTGGCGTATTTGACTTTTGGTTTAATTTTTATTAATTCAAAAAACTAGAAAAATGAGCACAAAAAAATTCGCAACAAATGCGTTACATGCAGGTCACGATACGACCAAAAATGGAGGTACACGTGCAGTCCCAATTTACCAATCAACAGCTTATGTTTTTGATGATTCAGATGATGCGGCAGGACGATTTAATCTTTCAATACCAAACTTTATTTACACGAGATTAAATAATCCAACTAATGATGTTTTAGAGCAACGTTTAGCAGCTCTTGAAGGAGGGATAGCAGCTGTAGTTACTGCATCTGGAACATCGGCAATTGCAACGACTTTATTAACCTTGTTAAAAGCTGGGGACCACATTGTAGCATCAAGTAGTTTGTACGGCGGTACATATAATTTATTAAACGTAACCTTGCCAAGACATGGTATTACAACGACGTTTGTAGATCCATCAAATCCTGAGAATTTTAAAACAGCAGCAAAAGAAAATACACGCGTATTTTTTATTGAATCATTAGGGAATCCTAAGCTTGATGTTTTAGATATTGAAGCTATTTCAAAAGAAGCAAGAGGATACAATGTGCCTTTAATTGTAGATAATACTGTTGCTACACCATCTTTATTAAACCCAATAGAGTACGGGGCAAATATTGTAATTCACTCATTAACAAAGTACATTAATGGAAACGGAACTGCGCTAGGCGGAGCAATAATTGATGCTGGAACTTTTGATTGGACGAATGGCAAATTTCCTGAATTTACAGAGCCATCAGCAGGTTACCATGGTTTAGTATATAGCGAAACACTAAAAGAAGCGGCATTCATTGCTAAAGTTAGAATTGAAGGATTAAGAGATTATGGAGGCGCTTTAAGTCCGTTTAATGCGTTTCAAATTATTCAAGGACTTGAAACCCTAGAATTGCGTATAAAAAAACATAGTGCCAATGCTCTTGAATTGGCCAAATGGTTACAAGAACAGCCTGAAGTTACTTGGGTTAATTATCCAGGTTTAGCAACTAGTAAATACAATAGATTAGCTAAAAAATATTTACCAAAAGGACAAAGTGGTGTTGTTACTTTTGGAGTAGAAGGCGGTTATGAATCTGCAAAAACGATTGCAGACACCACTAAAATATTTTCATTATTAGCCAATATTGGTGATACAAAATCTCTCATTATTCATCCTGCAAGTACAACGCACCAGCAATTAAATGATGTCGATCAAGAAGCTACAGGAGTAACGAAAGATTTAATTCGTTTATCTGTTGGAATTGAAAATATAGAAGATTTAAAAACCGATTTAACTGAAGCTTTTATAGCTGTAAAAAATAAAGTATACTCATAATTGGTTGAAAGAGGGAGTGCCTAGCACGTCAATAATTCTTGCTTAGATATAATAAAGGCGTGCTATTGTGCTTCTAAAGAATCAACTTTAATTCAAATAAGTTAATCCAATTTCATTCTAATATTTTTTTGATTTGAGATTCCAAAAAGGGATTCATCTCTTATCAAATGCATCCTAATTTTAATGATAAAGAACTGAATTGTAATCGCTATTTAATAGAGATAATGAAAAATATAAAGCACATATCCTCATTAAATTATACAACCATTACTGGGAAGAAAGTAACCTTAAGGTTGTCGTATCAAACATTTGGTAAACCATTATACGAAGCCCCAATTGTATTAGTAAATCATGCTTTGACGGGGAACTCAAACGTATGTGGGGCTTCTGGATGGTGGAAGGATATCATTGGAAGTCATAAAAGTATAGATAGTAACAAGTTTACAGTTTTATCCTTTAATATTCCTGGAAATGGTTTTGATGATTCTGAGAAAAGTATTATTGAAAATTATAAAGATTTTTGTGCTAGAGATATTGCCGAAATCTTTGCTTTAGGATTAGAAAGACTGAATATAAACTCTCTTTTTGCTGTAATAGGCGGATCTGTTGGTGGAGGAATTGCTTGGGAATTAGCAGCTTTAAAACCAGATTTGATAGAACATTTAATTCCTATAGCAACAGATTGGAAGTCTACAGATTGGTTAATTGCAAACTGCCATATACAGGAAGCAATTTTAAACAATTCATCTCAACCTTTAAAAGATGCAAGAATGCATGCCATGACATTATATCGTACTCCAGAATCATTAAAACAGAAATTTCAAAGAACGACGAGTAATGATGAATTATTTAATATAGAAAGTTGGTTAAACTATCATGGTAAAACTTTAAGTGATCGTTTTCAGCTTTCAGCTTATAAAATGATGAATCAAATTTTAAGAACAATTGATATTACTAAAAACAGAGCATCCTTTGTTGAAGTTGCAAAAACAATAAAATCAACGATTCATATTGTTACTATTAATAGTGATTTGTTTTTTAAAGCAGAAGATAACTGGAATACTTATATCGATTTAAAATTGCACAAGGAGAATGTTAACATTCATGAAGTAAAATCCATACATGGGCATGATGCTTTTTTAATAGAGTATGGTCAATTATCAAAATTATTAGCTCCAATTTTTAATTCAAAAACGCAAAAAAATGAAAACAATAAATATAGTCTTGTTCGGGATTGGTAATGTTGGAGGCACTTTAATTAATCAAATTAATAAAGCAAAAACCCAACTTCATTTAAAACAAAAAACGAATGTAAAAATAATAGTTGCAACAAATTCGAACACGGCACTATACAATGAAAATGGAATTTCTAATAATTGGTCAACACATTTTTCTAATGAAGCAAAACCGTATGTTATTAACGATATTATAAACTATGTTAGTGCTAAAAAGTTGAATAATTTAATTGCTATCGATGCAACTGCGAGTATAGAATTTGTCCAAAGTTATATTCATTTAGTCCAAAATGGGTTTCATATTATTTCTGCAAATAAGGTCGCTAATACATTACATTATGATTTTTATGATGCGCTTCGTTCAGCATTAAAACAATGCAATAAAGAATTTTTATATGAAACGAATGTTGGAGCTGGGTTACCAATTATAGAAACGATTAAAAATTTGCACGAATCGGGAGAACGAATAGACAAAATAAGAGGTGTTTTTTCAGGGTCGTTAAGTTATATTTTTAATACATTTTCTAATGATAAAGTACGTTTTTCTGAAGTTCTAGAAAAAGCAGACCAGTTAGGATTAACAGAACCTGATGCTAGAGATGATTTATCAGGAAAAGATGTTGCGCGTAAACTTTTAATTTTAGCAAGAGAGTTAGATTTAAATAAGGAATTTAAAGATGTAAAAGTAGAATCTCTAGTGCCAAAACAGTTAAATGGAGATACAACTCTTAATGAATTTAAAAGTAGAGTAAAAGAATTAGATGCGCCATTGCAAGAGCTAAAACAAAAATTATCTGGAAAGACCGTTTTAAGATATATTGGCGAGCTTGATGTTTCAAAGGAAACTTTAGATGTGAAATTAATAGAAGAAGATAAAGAATCTTCTATTGGTCAGCTAAAAGGAGCCGATTCCGTTTTTGAAATTTATTCTGAATCTTATAACGATTCACCATTAGTAATTAAAGGAGCAGGAGCAGGAAAAGAAGTGACAGCAAGGGGTTTGTTTTCAGATATCATTAAATTATCAAGTCGATTATGAGTTTAGAACATTTGTCTTTTGAAACAGAGGCTATTCGTACACAAATTGGACGTTCACAATATTTAGAACATTCTGCACCATTATTTTTGACATCAAGTTATGTTTTTGAAGATGCTGAAGACATGCGCGCTTCTTTTGCAGACGAAAAAGATCGAAATATTTACAGCCGATATTCTAATCCAAATACAACTGAGTTTATTGATAAAATTTGTAAAATGGAAGGCGCAGAGCGCGGTTATGCTTTTGCTTCAGGCATGTCTGCAGTGTTTTCAACTTTTGCAGCATTGTTAAACGCAGGAGATCATATTATTTCATCGCAAAGTGTTTTTGGTTCAACACAAACCATGTGTAATAATATTTTACCAAAATGGAATATTTCAACAACGTATTTTAAAATAGATGAGTTAGATATTATAGAGCGTTTAATTCAGCCTAATACAAAGGTGATTTATGCAGAGAGCCCAACGAATCCTGCAGTCGATATTTTAGACCTAGAGCGTTTAGGAGAAATAGCAGCAAAGCACAATCTTATTTTAATAATAGATAATTGTTTTGCAACACCGTATTTACAGCAACCCATAAAATTTGGTGCGCATTTGGTCATTCACTCTGCAACAAAATTAATAGACGGGCAAGGTCGTGTATTGGGAGGGGTTACTGTTGGTAGAGCAGATTTAATGCAGAAAATTTATTTATTTTCAAGGAATACTGGGCCAGCATTATCTCCATTTAATGCTTGGATTTTGTCTAAAAGTTTAGAAACGCTCCCAGTAAGAGTGGATAAACATTGTGAGAATGCATTAAAAGTAGCTGAGTTTTTAGAGCAAAAGGATAAAGTAAATATGGTGAAATATCCATTTTTAAAATCGCATCCTCAATACAAGTTAGCCAAAAAACAAATGAAATTAGGAGGTAATGTCGTGGCTTTTGAGATAAAAGGAGGTATAGATGCGGGTAGAACTTTTTTAAATAATATAAAATTGTTATCGCTCTCGGCTAATTTAGGAGATACGCGAACTATAGTAACACACCCGGCATCGACAACACATGCAAAACTCGCTGAAGAAGATCGATTAAAAACAGGAATTACTGGTGGTTTAGTTCGTATTTCGGTAGGATTAGAAAATGTAAATGATATTTTAAGCGATTTAGATCAAGCATTAAGATGATTGCAAAAAGGAGTATCTTTGAGCATATGCTTTCAAAAAAGACGAAATATGGAATAAAGGCACTTATCTATTTAAGTAAACAAGAAGATAAAACGCCTGTACAAATTGAAGCGATATCTAAAAGCGAAAACATATCAAGAAAGTTTTTAGAAAGCATCCTTTTAACGCTTCGAAAAAACGGATTTTTAGGCTCTAAAAAAGGAAAAGGAGGAGGCTATTATCTTATTAAAGATCCAGTAGATATTAAAATGTCTTCTGTTATGAGAGTATTAGATGGACCCATTGCAATGGTACCTTGTGTAAGCTTGAATTTTTACGAAAAATGCGACGATTGTCCAGATGAAAATGCCTGTGCAGTTCATAATTTAATGGTAGAAGTAAGAGACAGTACATTGCATATATTCAATAATAAGTCTTTAGCCGATTTAATTAAGTAAATAATAGTTAAAAAACTTTGAAATAAAAGATTTTAATATATATTTGTTCTTTAATCCTATTAAATCTATAGGATAATAGTAATTATAAATTTATTAATTATGAGTAGTGTTATAAATGCAAATCAAAGTGTTGATTTAGAAGTCGATAAAAAAGAAGAAAATATAAAGCGAAGTATTGCCAAAACAGTAAGCTGGAGAATTGTTGGAACATTAGCTACAGTTATTATTTCATGGTTAATTACGGGGACATTAGCACTTGCTTTTTCAATAGGAGCGATAGAATTAGTATCAAAAATGATTCTGTATTTTTTTCACGAACGTGCTTGGACTAAAATAAAATGGGGAAAATAAGGCTATGAATTTAGAAGAGATAAACATAAAGTTACAATCAAAAACACCTAAAGAAATTGTAGAATGGGCGATTGGGAATTCAAAAAAACCAATTGTTACTACAAATTTTCGGCCTTACGAAGCGGCAATTTTAAATGTCGTTGCAAAAGTAAAAAAAGATATAAAAGTAATTTGGTGTGATACAGGTTATAATACACCTAATACATATAGACACGCAAATGAAGTCATAGAAAAATTAAATTTAAATGTAAAACTATATGTGCCTAGAGAGACAACAGCTCATAGAGATGTTGTTTTAGGTATTCCACAAATAGACGATCCTAATCATAAAATTTTTACAGAACAAGTAAAGCTAGAACCTTTTAAAAGAGCAATGACAGAGCATGCACCAGATGTTTGGTTCACGAATTTAAGAAAGGGTCAAACCACTTTTAGAAACAGTATAGATATTGTTTCTAAAGGTAAAGACGGCGTTTTAAAAGTGAGTCCATTTTATAATTGGACAGATAAAGAATTGGATGTGTATTTGTTAGAAAACAATTTACCAAATGAGTTTAAATATTTCGACCCAACAAAACAATTAGAGAATAGAGAATGCGGATTGCACGCATAAATATAACAGATGAAATGAGTCACAATTAATAATTTTTACCCTAACTAAAAAATTATTATTAACGAGTTTCATCTGTTTATAGCATATACATATAGAATTTATTGTAAAAGAAATTGATGATTTTTTTCTTTAAATGAAATATAAATATAAAGCATAGCATTAGTTACGGTTTCTTTTTCTATTAAAATAGAAAGTAAAAAAGAGCGATTTATTGCGGTAAATTATATAGGTGTATGGTATTACTAAAAAGTATAAAATATGAAAGGAGATACATCAACAATAAATCCATTAGAAAACGAAGCGATATATATTATCAGGGAAGTTGCAGCTCAGTTTGAAAAACCGGTACTGTTATTTTCAGGAGGGAAAGATTCGATTACTTTGGTGAGATTAGCGCAAAAAGCATTTTATCCAGCAAAAATTCCTTTTCCATTAATGCATATAGATACAGGGCATAATTTTCCTGAAACTATAGAGTTTAGAGATCGTTTAGTTAAAGAATTAGGTCTGGAATTAATTGTACGAAATGTTCAAGATTCTATAGATCAAGGAAAAGTGAAAGAAGAGTCTGGAAAGTATGCCAGTAGAAATAGTTTGCAAACCACGACACTTTTAGATGCTATTGAAGAATTTAAATTCGATGCTTGTATTGGAGGCGCTCGTAGAGATGAAGAAAAAGCACGAGCTAAAGAACGTATTTTTTCTGTAAGAGACGATTTTGGACAATGGGATGAAAAAAATCAAAGACCAGAACTTTTCGATATGTTGAATGGACAAATAGAATTGGGACAAAACGTACGTGTATTTCCTATTTCTAATTGGACAGAATTAGACGTTTGGTCTTATATAGAGAAAGAGAATATTGAAATTCCATCGATTTATTTTGCACATACAAGAGCTACTTTTTTAAGAGATGGTTTAATATGGTCTTCAGATGATGTGGTTTATCGTGAAGATGACGAAGTTGTAGAAGATCGTGTGGTACGATTTAGAACTGTAGGCGATATGAGTTGTACTGCTGCAGTCCTTTCTGAAGCGGCAGATATTGCTACAGTAGTCGATGAAATTAGAAATTCTACGATATCTGAACGTGGCGCTAGAATAGATGATAAACGTTCTGAGGCAGCCATGGAAAAAAGAAAACAACAAGGGTATTTTTAATTTTTCGAAGAGAAATTAGCCTTTTTAGCTTTTGGCAATTAGCCATTAGCACAATTAAAATAAAAAATAATAAGCCAATAGCTAGTAGCTAATGGCTAATAGCCAAAAAAATGGAAGTTTTAAAAATAGCAACAGCAGGAAGTGTCGATGATGGGAAAAGCACCTTAATAGGGAGACTACTTTACGATACAAAATCATTAACAAGTGATAAATTAGAAGCTATTGAAAAGAAAAGTAAGCAACGTGGTTATGATTACTTAGATTTCTCTTTAGCAACAGATGGATTAGTTGCAGAAAGAGAACAGGGAATAACGATAGATGTTGCACATATTTATTTTTCTACCCAAACGAAAAGTTATATCATAGCTGATACTCCAGGACATGTTGAGTATACTAGAAATATGGTAACTGGAGCTTCTACTTCTCAAGCGGCTATCATATTAATTGATGCCAGAAAAGGCGTTATTGAACAAACCAATCGACACTTTTTTATAAATAATTTATTACGTGTTAAAGACATTATTGTTGCGGTAAATAAAATGGATTTGGTCGACTTTTCAGAAGAAAAATATAACACTATTAAAGCGAGTTTTGAAGCTTTAATGGCTAAGAGAGACTACCAAGAACAGCGTATTACTTTTATTCCTGTGAGTGCATTAAAAGGAGATAATGTCGTTAATAAATCGGAAAACATGCCTTGGTTTAAAGGGCAGACGCTTTTAGAGCATTTAGAGGTTTTAAAAAGTGACGATATTTATAATACAGGAACACCACGATTTCCTGTGCAATATGTAGTGCGGCCAAAAACAGAAGAATTTCACGATTTTAGAGGGTATGCTGGTAAAGTATATGGAGGCGATTTAAGTGTAGGAGATACTGTCGTAGCATTGCCTTCTCAAACAAAGTCTAAAATAAAGGAAATCTTTTCTTATAATGAACTTTATGAGACCGCTTCAAGACGATCGTCTGTTACCATTACGTTAGAAGATGATATCAATGTAAGTAGAGGAGACATGTTGGTTAAAGAGAATGATTTACCAAAAATAGAGAAGCAATTTACGGCAACTATTTCATGGATGGATTCTCAAAAACTAACTAATGGGAGCAAATACATACTTCAACATGGGGTTAATAAAGTGCTAGCAAAAGTAGATCAGGTTAACCATAAAATAAACCCAGATTATTCGGGAGTAGATATTACAACAGATACTTTAGGGATGAATGATATCGCTTCAGTTACTTTCAAATTAAATAAACCCATTTTTTTCGATGCCTTTAAAGATCACCGTACAAACGGATCTTTTATTTTAATCGATACACAATCTAATAATACAGTTGGTGCTGGGTTTATTCAGTAAATCCCCCTAGCCCCCTGAGGGGGAACTAGCTTGTTTACCAAAAAATATAAATCAACAAAAATACTCTTACACCACCCGAGTAAGAGTTCCTCCCCTTTGGGGAGGCTAGGAGGGGATAATTATGCAAAGTTTTAGAACCGAAATAGAGAATCCTATTGTAGAAAAAGAAATTATAGAATTAGCTGATAAAATAGAGCTATTTCATAAAGGAAAAATTGATGAAGAAAAATTTCGCAGTCTACGATTAGCAAGGGGAATTTATGGGCAACGCCAACAAGGTGTACAAATGATTCGTATAAAATTACCTTACGGAAAAGTATTAAGCAATCAATTGCGTAGAATTTCTGATGTTTCTGATGAATACTCTAGAGGGCGTTTGCATATTACGACACGCCAAGATATTCAAATACATTATGTAAGTTTAGATAGAACACCAGAACTTTGGGCTCAATTAGAAAAAGATGATGTGACTTTAAGAGAAGCCTGTGGAAATACAGTTAGAAATGTAACCGCATCAGAAACAGCAGGTATAGATATTAATGAACCTTTTGATGTGTCTCCATATGCTGATGCTATTTTCCGGTTTTTCTTAAGACATCCAATCTCTCAAGAAATGGGACGAAAATTTAAAGTCTCTTTTTCAGCTTCAGAAGAAGATACAGCATTGTCTTATATGAATGATTTCGGACTCATTGCTAAAATAGAGAATGGAATAAAAGGGTTTAAAGTCATGCTAGCAGGAGGTTTAGGTTCGCAGCCAAGACATGCCGAAAAATTATATGATTTTTTACCAGCAGATAAAATAATTCCTACAATGGAAGGCATTTTACGTGTTTTTGATCGTTACGGAGAACGTAAAAGTAGAGCAAAAGCGAGAATGAAATTCTTATTAAAGGATATTGGAGTTGAAGCTTTTAAAAAGTTAGTTACTGAAGAGCAAAAAGCAATCGAATTTAAAACAGTAGTTATAGATGAAAGTACTTATAAGAATTCTTCTCCTGTAACTGTAACTGCTCCAAAAGTAAAAATTAAGGATCAAAAAGCATTTGATTTATGGAAATCTACTAATGTTATTCCACAAAAGCAAGAGGGTTATGTTGCCATAGGAATTAAGGTGTTATTGGGTGATTTTTATACAGATAAAGCCAGATTATTAGCCAGTTTAGTTGAAGAGTATGCAGCTGGAGAAATACGATTATCATTACGCCAAAACATATTGATTCCTTTTGTGAAATTAGATTTAATCCCTTTTTTCTATCAAGAGTTAGAAAAACTAGGTTTTGCAGATGCAGGTTATAATAAAGCAATAGATATTACGGCATGTCCTGGAACAGATACGTGTAATTTAGGAATAGCAAGCAGTACAGGAATTGCAGAAGAGTTAGAGCGTGTTATAAAAACAGAATACCCGCACTATTTAGAAAATGAAGATTTAGTTATTAAAATTAGTGGATGTATGAATGCTTGTGGTCAACATAATTTGGCAAACATAGGTTTTCAAGGCATGTCTATTCGTACACCAGAAAAATTAGTAGCACCAGCACTCCAAGTGCTTTTAGGAGGTGGTACGAGAGGGAATGGACAAGGTATTTTTGCAGATAAGGTAGTAAAAGTGCCAAGTAGAAGAGGTCCAGAGGCCTTAAGACGTGTGTTAAACGATTACGAAAAGAATGGAAACGATGTACAGTTTATAGATTACTATAGTTTAAAAGGGGAGAAATATTTTTATGATTTACTAAAAGATTTATCAAATTCAACAAATTTAACTCAAGATGATTTTATTGATTGGGGAACGAATGAAACTTACGTTAAAGCGATTGGAGTAGGAGAATGTGCAGGAGTAATTATTGATTTAATCGCAACACTTTTCTTAGAAAGCGAAGAAAAAATAGCTGAAGCAGAAGAAACTTTTAATGATAAAGTGTATTCGCATGCGATATACCATGCTTATAAAGCGATAATTAATTCGGCTAAAGCCATATTATTATCAGACAATATCCCAACAAATACGCAAGCAGGTATTATAAGACAGTTTGATGAGTTGTTTGTTGAAACCAAAAAAATAGAATTAGGAACGCCTTTCTCAGATTTTATATATCAAATAAAAGAGCATGCACCAACAAGAGAATTTGCGCAAAGTTATATTGAAAATGCGAAACATTTCTTAGAAATAGTAAGGGCATATAGAACTAAAGAGATGAAAGATAATACGATTAATGTAATTCAGCATTAAGACTGTTTAAATTTTAAATGAAGATGAATACTATATTTCCAAAATTAACAGTTGTTGGAGCTGGACCTGGTGATCCAGATTTAATAACCCTCAAAGCGATTAATGCAATTAAAGCAGCAAATGTTATTCTTTATGATGCGCTAATTAATGAGCAGTTATTAGAATATGCAACACCAGATACAGAACTTATTTTTGTAGGAAAGCGCAAAGGGTGTTATCGTTATCAACAAGAACAGATTAATGAAATCATTGTTGAAAGAGCTAAAAAATATGGACATGTCGTGCGTTTAAAAGGCGGTGACCCGTTTATATTTGGAAGAGGTGCAGAAGAGATTGATTATGTTCAAGAATTTGGTTTGGAAACTGCAATGGTTCCAGGCATTTCATCATCTATCGCAGTTCCAGCATATCAAGGTATTCCATTAACTAAAAGAGGAGCATCGGAGAGCTTTTGGGTGATTACAGGAACAACCAAATCACACAAAATTTCTAATGACATCGCTCTTGCAGCAAAATCGACTGCTACAGTGGTCATATTAATGGGAATGGGTAAGTTAGAAGAGATTGTTACTATTTTTTCAGCAGAAAATAAACAAAACCTTCCAGTCGCTATTATACAAGAGGGGACGACACCAAGAGAAAAATCTGGATTCGGAACAATAGGTACCATTTTAGAGATTGTTGAAGAGAGAAAGTTGAGTTCACCAGCAATTATAGTCATTGGAGAAGTGGTAAAACAGCGTGCAAATTTAACTTCGATTTATAAAGAATTAGAATTAGAAAGTTTAGCCAGTTAAATACTAGACATGATGAAGGATATATTAAGAGAGAGAAACGTTTTGCGTAAGCAAGTTCCCTCTTTGGGGGCGGAGAGGGAAAGGAATAATTTATATCCTGTTTTCATGAAAGTTAAAAACTTGAATATTTTAATTGTAGGCGGTGGTAATGTCGCAGAAGAGAAGTTGCATTTTTTAACAAAATCTAGTCCAAATGCTAAAGTGGTTATGGTTGCTCCTATGTTTAGAGAACAAACTATTGCTTTAGCAAAAAAATATTGTGTGACATTAATTACAGATCGTTACAAAGAAACGTATTTGGAAGGCCGTCATTTTGTTATTGCTACCACAGATAATCCAGAAGTAAATATTCAAGTATGGGAAGATTGTAGGCGACAAGCTAAGCTTGTTAATGTAGCAGATAATCCTCCGTATTGTGATTTTTATATGGGTGGAATTGTAACGAAAGGAAATGTAAAAGTAGCGATTTCAACTAACGGAAAATCACCAACAACTGCTAAGCGACTTCGTCAATTTTTTGAAGATGTTATTCCAGAAAATATAGATGGTTTAGTTAAGAATTTAAATGTATTTAGAAAAACAATAAAAGGTGATTTTGAGCAAAAAGTAGAAACACTAAATGAGTTCACTAAAGGGTTAATTGAAAAAAAAGAAGTATAAAATGATACAAACAGATATATTAATAATTGGAGCTGGACCAACAGGGTTATTTACCGTTTTTGAAGCAGGATTATTAAAATTAAAATGCCATTTAATTGATGCATTACCACAACCGGGAGGACAGTGTTCTGAGATCTACCCTAAAAAACCGATTTATGATATTCCTGGTTTTCCAGAAATATTAGCAGGAGACTTAACAAAGAATCTTTTAGAACAAAGTAAGCAATTTGAGCCTGGTTTTACTCTTGGAGAACGTGCTGAAACGATAGAGAAGTTAGAAGACGGGTCTTTTATAGTAACGACTAATAAAGGTACAAAACACCATGCGCCTATAGTTGCTATTGCTGGAGGCTTAGGTTCTTTCGAACCAAGGAAGCCAAAACTTTATGACATTGAGAAGTTTGAAGATAATGGACTAGAATATTTCATAAAGGATCCAGAAGTGTATCGGAATAAAAAGGTAGTGATATCTGGAGGAGGAGATTCTGCTCTCGATTGGAGTATTTTTCTTGCCGATATCGCTTCAGAAGTTACATTAATACACAGAAGAAACGAATTTAGAGGTGCTTTAGATTCTGTAGAAAAAGTACGTGAATTAAAGATATTAAATAAGATAAATTTAATAACACCAGCAGAAGTTACAGCATTACACGGCTATAAGAAAATTGAAGCCGTTACAGTTACTAAAGGAGAAGAAGAACAATTATTAGAAACCGATCATTTTATTCCATTATTTGGATTATCACCTAAGCTAGGACCTATTGGTAATTGGGGATTAGATATCGAAAAAAATGCGATTAAAGTAGATACATTCGACTATCAAACTAATATACCTGGGATATTTGCAATAGGCGATGTGAATACGTATCCTGGAAAATTAAAATTAATTCTTTGTGGTTTTCATGAAGCAACATTAATGTGCCAATCTGCATATAAAATTTTAAATCCTGGTAAAAAATTAGTGTTAAAGTATACAACTGTTAGTGGTATAGATGGTTTTGATGGTACTCGAAAAGAATCTCCTAAAGCTGTTGTACAAGCTATAAATACTTAAATTTGACTCATGTCGGATATTAAAATAAAAATAAAAGATAGAGAAGGTGTAATTCATGAGGTATTAGCTCCGACTGATATGGCAATGAATTTAATGGAAGTTTGTAAAGCATACGAACTGCCAGTAGAAGGAACCTGTGGTGGAATGGCTATGTGTGCTTCGTGTCAATGTTATGTTCTTTCAGATCAGCAATTACCAGAAAAAGGAGAAGAAGAAGAGGCTATGTTATCTGAAGCATTTTATGTGAGAAATAATAGTAGATTAGGTTGTCAAATTAATATTACAGAAAATTTAGAAGGTTTGTTAGTCGAATTAGCTCCAGAATATTAAATTAATATGAATAATACATCAGAAAGTAAAGGAACCTTTAAAAGTTATAATATCTGTTTAAAAGACAGTGTTAAGAGCTTTACAAAAGGATTGTTTTATATGTTATTTGATGAGGCATATGCTAATGAAAATAGAAGTTCGGTTAAAAAGAAATTTTTAAAAATTGCTGGTAAGCTTAAGCATAATGATGGGGAGTTGCTTTGGAATCAATTTGAAAAACAATTTTCAAAAGTAAGAGCTCAGTTAGATTTAGACGCAGAAGCGATAGAAAACAATGACCCAGCGACAAAAAGTTTGGAAGAAGTATATCTTGCTTATCCGGGATTTCATGCTATTGCTATTTACCGTTTAAGCCATGAACTCTATAAATTAAATGCTTTTGTGGTTTCAAGAATGATGAGTGAATATGTTCACGGTCTTACCGGTATAGATATTCACCCTGGTGCTACAATAGGAGATTCTTTTTTTATAGATCATGGTACAGGTATCGTTATAGGTGAAACATCTATAATTAAAAACGATGTTAAAATATACCAAGGTGTAACTTTAGGAGGAATACAGGTAAAGAAAAGTTTGTCATCTACTAAACGTCATCCAACGATTGAAGATAATGTTACCATATACGCAAATGCGACTATTTTAGGAGGAAATATTATTATAGGTAAAAATAGTACAATAGGCGCTAATGTGTGGATTACACAATATGTACCTGAGAATTCTTTAGTAACCTATAAATCTGAAATAAAAATTAGTACAAGATCTTAAAAATGGAAGCGAAAGGAATATTAAGTCAAATAGGGAATACACCATTAATAGAAGCTGCCAATTTGGTCACTAAACCTAATGTAAAGTTATTTTTAAAATTAGAAGGAAATAACCCCGGTGGAAGTGTAAAAGATCGTGCCGCGTATAATATGATAACTCAAGCCTTAGAGCGTGGAGATATTAAAAAAGGAGGGCGTTTAGTAGAGCCAACGAGCGGTAATACAGGAATTGCACTAGCATTTATAGCAAAGTTATTTGACCTTCATATATCGTTAATAATGTCCGAAAATGCTACTGTAGAGCGGGTTAAAACAATGCGGGCTTATGGTGCCGAAGTTATATTAACACCAGCTGAAGGAGGTATAGAAGGAGCAAGAGATGTCGCATTTAAAATGCGTGATGAAGAAGGATATGTATTGTTAAACCAGTTTGAAAATGATGACAATTGGAAAGCGCATTATAAAACAACTGGACCAGAAATTTGGAGAGATACCGAAGGTAAAGTAACCCATTTTGTATCTGCAATGGGAACAACGGGAACCATAATGGGGACGTCTACTTTTTTAAAAGAAAAAAACAAAGATATAGTGATTACTGGAGCGCAGCCAAAAGACGGTTCTAGAATTCCGGGAATTAGAAAGTGGTCACCAGATTATGTCCCTAAATTTTTTAATCGCAGTAATTTAGATCGAGTTATAGAAGTAAGTGAAGATGAGGCAAGAAAAATGACACGACGATTGGCTTTAGAAGAAGGCGTTTTTGCGGGCATGAGTAGTGGCGGTTCTGTAGCTACGGCATTAAAATTAATTGAAGAAATAGATAAGGGTGTTGTTGTTGCTATAATTTGTGATAGAGGAGATCGTTATTTATCATCAACATTATTTGAAAAATAGAAGAAATAATTACCCTAAAATGAGGCAAATAAAAAAGTTTGCCTTAAGTTTACAACTTAGTTCATAAATATATTAATTGTTATCACGAAAGGCAGAGGGATTAGACCCGTTGAAGCCTTAGCAACCCTCATGTTCCCGCGTAGGCGGGAATCTCAATAAATGAGAAGGTGCTACATTCTACTAGTTTTTAGTATTTAAATTCTAGACAGATAACCCGAGTAAATTTCTCTTACTTTCCTGATGACATACTGATAAAATTATCAAACATGTCAAAAATTTATCAAGCATTACAAGAACGAATATTAGTACTAGATGGCGCTATGGGAACCATGCTTCAGCAGTATAATTTTTCTGAAGCCGATTTTCGAGGCGATCGTTTTAAAGAGTATCCTTCTTCATTAAAAGGTAATAATGATTTATTATCATTGACCCAGCCAAAAGCTATTGCAGAAATACACCAGAAATATTTTGAAGCTGGAGCAGATATTGTAGAAACCAATACGTTTTCTGGAACTACAATCGCTATGGCCGATTATAATATGGAAAACCTGGTTTACGAGCTTAATTACGAATCTGCAAAGATTGCCAAGCAAGTCGCTAATGAGTTTAATTTGAAAGAACCAAACAAGCCTCGTTTTGTCGCAGGTAGTATTGGACCAACTAATAGAACGGCAAGTATGTCTCCAGATGTAAACGATCCTGGATATAGAGCGGTTACATTTAATGAACTACGAATCGCTTATAAAGAACAAGTCGAAGCATTAATAGATGGAGGAGCAGACCTTTTATTGGTAGAAACCGTTTTTGATACTCTAAATGCAAAAGCAGCTTTGTTTGCTATAGAAGAAGTTAAAGAAGAGAAAAAGGTAGATATTCCTATAATGCTAAGTGGAACGATTACGGATGCCAGTGGGAGAACACTATCTGGTCAAACAGCAGAAGCTTTTCTAATATCGGTATCACATATTCCTTTATTATCAGTTGGGTTTAATTGCGCCTTGGGAGCAAATTTATTGCAACCGCACTTAGAAGCGATTGCTTCTAAAACCCATTTTGCAATCTCTGCACATCCAAATGCAGGTTTGCCTAATGCTTTTGGAGAGTATGACGAATCACCGGAAGAAATGGGAGCTCAAATAGAAGAGTATCTTAAAAAAGACCTTATTAATATTATAGGCGGTTGTTGTGGTACGACACCAGAACATATTAAAGTGATTTCAGATATTGCTTCAAAGTATGAACCTAGACCAATTAAAGAATTAGCATTATAATTTTAAAAGGTATGATTATGAGTAATGAAAAAGAGAAAAATCATAATATAATAAAAGCCTCTACAGATAGGGGAGAGGTTGGAGTGGGGAAAAAGTATTTACACCTTTCAGGATTAGAGCCTTTAGTTTTAAATGCCGATAGTAATTTTATTAATGTAGGAGAGCGAACTAATGTTGCTGGATCCCGAAAATTTTTACGATTAATAAAAGAAAAAAAATTTGATGAAGCCTTGGATGTTGCAAGACACCAAGTAGATGGTGGTGCCCAGATTATAGATATTAATATGGACGATGGTCTTATTGATGGAAAAGAAGCGATGGTACGATTTCTAAATCTTATTGCTGCTGAACCTGATATTTGTCGCGTTCCTATAATGATCGATAGTTCTAAATGGGAAATTATAGAAGCTGGACTGCAAGTTGTTCAAGGGAAAAGTGTCGTTAACTCAATTTCCTTAAAAGAAGGCGAAGAAAAATTTATTTGGGAAGCGAAACAAATAAAACGTTATGGTGCTGCGGTAATTATAATGGCTTTCGATGAGGTTGGTCAAGCCGATAATTATGAAAGACGAATAGAAATCGCAGAACGGTCTTATCGTGTTTTGGTTGATAAAGTAGGTTTTGCTTCAGAAGATATTATCTTCGATTTGAACATTTTTCCTGTAGCAACAGGAATGGAAGAACATAGAAGAAATGCTATCGATTTTATTGAAGCAACCAGATGGGTAAGAGAGAATTTACCAAATGTGAGTGTAAGCGGTGGGGTAAGTAATGTGTCTTTTTCTTTTCGGGGAAACGATGGGGTTCGTGAGGCGATGCATTCTGTGTTTTTATACCATGCGATCCAAGCGGGTATGAATATAGGAATTGTTAATCCCGCACTTTTAGAAGTGTATGATGATATTCCAAAAGATTTATTAGAGCATGTTGAAGATGTTATTTTAGACCGAAGAGAAGATGCTACCGAACGTTTATTAGATTTTGCTGAAACCGTAAAAGGATCGAAAGTTGAAAAAAAAGCCGATTTATCTTGGCGAGAAAAGGAGCTCCAAGGCCGTATTACTCATGGTTTAGTAAAGGGGATTGATGCGTTTATTGTTGAAGATGTAGAAGAAGCAAGACAGCATGCCGAAAAACCTATAGAAGTTATAGAAGGCCATTTAATGATTGGGATGAATGTCGTTGGTGATTTATTTGGGGCTGGAAAAATGTTTTTACCCCAAGTGGTGAAATCGGCTAGAGTCATGAAAAAAGCCGTAGCGTATTTAAATCCTTTTATCGAAGCAGAAAAAGGTGAAAAACAAAAAGCTTTAGGTAAAATATTAATGGCCACGGTAAAAGGAGATGTTCATGATATTGGTAAGAATATAGTTAGTGTTGTTTTGGGGTGTAACAATTACGAGATTGTAGATTTAGGAGTTATGGTGCCGCCAGAAAAAATTATAGCAGCGGCAAAGGAACAAAATGTAGATGTTATAGGTTTATCAGGATTGATTACGCCATCTTTAGATGAAATGGTGTACCTGGCAAAAGAGATGGAACGCCAAAACTTCACGGTACCTTTATTAATTGGTGGCGCAACAACATCGAAAGCCCATACTGCCGTAAAAATAAATCCAGAATATAAAAATGCAGTAGTTCATGTTAATGATGCCTCCAGAGCCGTTACCGTAGTTGGAGATTTATTAAACAAGAAAACGGCCCATGCTTATGTTGCAAAATTGAAAAAAGATTACGATGAGTTTAAAGAGAAGTTTTTAAAACGAGGTAAAGAAAAATCATACATTTCTATAGCAGAAGCTAGACGCAAAAAGTATAAAATCGATTGGAAAGAAACTAAAATAACAAAACCGAAATCTCTAGGAGTTCAAGTTTTAAAACAATTAAGTTTAAAAGATTTACTCCTTTTTATAGATTGGAGACCTTTTTTTAGTTCTTGGGATTTACACGGTAAATATCCTGAAATTTTAACTGACGAAGTAGTCGGGGAACAAGCCCAACAATTATATGACGATGCGCAGGAGATGATTAAAATTATAATCGCAAAACAATTATTAAAACCCAAAGCAGTTTTTGGTTTATTTGAAGCCAATAGTAATAAAGATGACGACATTTCCATTCTAAAAAAAGGAGAAGAAATAGCCGTTTTTAGAACATTAAGACAGCAATTAAAGAAAAGAGAAGGTATTCCGAATATTGCGTTATCTGATTTTGTTGCGCCTAAAGAAACAGGAACTGAAGATTATATGGGGACGTTTTGTGTTTCTATTTTTGGAGCTCAGGAATTAGCAACCCATTATAAAAATAAAGAAGACGATTACAACGCAATTATGGTACAAGCCATTGCCGATCGTTTCGCTGAAGCTTTTGCAGAATATTTACATAAAGAAGTAAGAACAAAACATTGGGGATACGATAGTAATGAAACACTTTCTAATGAAGAATTAATAAAAGAAACTTACAGAGGTATTCGTCCAGCTCCAGGATACCCCGCTTGTCCAGATCATTTAGAAAAAGAAACGATTTGGCAATTACTAAATGTTGAACAAGAAATAGGAGTGACCTTAACCGAAAGTTTAGCCATGTGGCCAGCAGCTTCTGTCTCTGGGTATTATTTCGGAAATCAAGAAGCAAAATATTTTGGCTTAGGAAAAATAACAGACGATCAAGTGCAAGATTATGCCAATCGAAAAAATATTTCAATTGAAAAAGCCAGAAAGTGGTTGCATCCTAATTTGGCTGTATAATAAATGGTATTGCGTTAGCGATAGAAACGGCATCCTTTTGTTTTTTAATACTATAAAAACAAAAGATATAGTGGATAGCGCGACCCTTGGGTAACGCACAAAAAAAAGTATAAAAAAAACAGTAATTTAAAAGATACCTGCTTTCGCAGGCACAAGATGAAAGTAATAGATCATATAAAAAACGCAAACGGAAAGACACAGTTCTCATTCGAGATTTTGCCGCCTTTAAAAGGACAACATATCACTTCTATTTTTAATAATATAGATCCCTTAATGGAGTTTAAACCTCCTTTTATTGATGTTACGTATCATAGAGAAGAATATGTTTATAAAGACTTAGGAGATGGTTTGTTAAAAAAACAAGTGGTTAAAAAAAGACCAGGAACCGTTGGGATTTGTGCAGCAATTCAAAATAAATACCAAGTTGATGCGATACCTCATATTTTATGTGGCGGATTTACAAAAGAAGATACCGAGAATTTTTTAATCGATCTCGATTTTTTAGGTATTGATAATGTGATGGCACTTAGAGGGGATGCAGTAAAAACAGAAACCTATTTTAAACCAGAAAAAGAAGGACATCACTACGCTAATGATTTAGTTGCTCAAATCGAAGATTTAAATAATGGAATTTATCTTGATGATGAATTAAAAAATACGTCTGCTACTAATTTTTGTACAGGAGTTGCTGGTTATCCTGAAAAACATATGGAAGCGCCAAGTATTGATAGCGACATCCATTTCTTGAAAAAGAAAATAAAAAATGGAGCAGAATACATCGTCACGCAAATGTTTTTTGATAATAAAAAGTATTTCGACTTTGTAAAAAAATGTAGAGCCGAAGGGATTACTGTTCCTATAATACCTGGATTAAAACCTATAGCTACTAAAAAACAATTAAATATTATTCCACATCGGTTTCATGTAGATCTTCCTGAAGCATTAATCAAGGAAATCGTAAAATGTAAAAATAATGAGCAAATAAGAACGGTAGGTGTAGAATGGTGTATCACGCAATCTAAAGAACTTCAAAAATCAGGCATTCCCATGCTTCATTACTACTCAATGGGTAAGAGTGACAATATAAAAGCAATTGCATCTCAAATTTTTTAATTAATTACATACATTTGTTTCCGAATTCGTTTAAATAGTAATGAAGCAAAGTTTAGTATTTTTTTTTATTGTATTTAGTTGGTCTGTTATTGCTCAAGACCGTTTAGCATCCTATATTGATGTTAATAATTTTAAAGGAAATATCGCGCTTCATAATCCAAGTATACTCCATTTAATACAAGGACACCCAAGTGGTGTTATTATTAGTTGGAATCAAAAAACATTTGGAGAAAAAGATTGGCAACAATACTATAATTATCCAGATTATGGTGTGTCTTTTCTTTACCAAGACATGAAAAATGAAGTATTAGGAGATAATTACAGTCTATTAGGTCATTATAATTTTTATTTATTAAACCGGAAATTAATATTTAGAGTAGGAACTGGAGTCACTTATAACACAAATCCTTATGATCGTGTAAAAAACCCTAGAAACATTGCTTATGGTTCACGTTTTTTAAGTAATACCTATGCCATGCTTAATTATAAAAAAGAACGTCTTTTCGATAGATTAGGATTTCAAGCAGGTGTATCACTAATACACTATTCTAACGCGAATGCAAAAGCCCCAAATACGAGTACGAATACAATAGCTCTTAATTTTGGTTTTACATATAATTTACAGAAAGAAAATCCAGAATATATTAATACAGTTACAAGAGGAAAGTTTACAGAACCTATTAAGTTTAATTTTGCATTAAGATGGGGTTTAAACCAGAGTGATTTGGTAGGAAGTAAACAATTTTCACACTATATTTTATCTGCATATGCAGATAAACGCTTAAACCGTAAAAGTGCGATACAATTTGGAACCGATGTGTTTTTCTCAATGTTTTTGAAAGAATATATCAAATGGAGATCTATTGCTTTTGATGCTGAAGCGGATTTGGTAGATTCAGATTATAAACGAGTAGGGGTTTTTGTAGGTCATGAATTATTTATAAGTAAGCTATCTATAGTTACTCAAGCAGGTTATTACGCCTATTATCCTTATGATTTTGAAGGGAGAACCTATTTTAGACTTGGGATGAAACGGTATTTTGCTAAAAAATGGTTTGCTACATTAACCTTAAAATCGCATGCTGCTAAAGCAGAATCGGGGGCATTAGGAATTGGAATACGATTATAATTGATATAAAATGAAAAAAATAATATACCTATTAATAATCTTTAGTTTCTCATGTAGTAGTGAGAAAGCAAACGATTGTTTTCAAAACTCGGGAAAAATTATTCAGCAAGAAATAGCAGTTAGTTCCTTTAATGAGATTTTAGTAAATAGAGATGTTGAACTCATTTTAAAGGAAGGTTTAGAACATAAAGTTGTTGTTGAAACAGGAGAATACCTTTTAAATGATGTTGAAGCTAAGGTTGTATCAAATCGATTAGAGCTTACAGATAAAAATAACTGTAATTTTGTTAGAGATTATGGTTTAACGAAAGTTTATGTAACAGCTCCAGATATAAAAATAATAAGATGTTCTACACAATACCCAATTCGTTCACAAGGTGTTTTAAGTTATGAGAATTTAGATTTAATTTCGGAAGATTTTAATGAACCTGAAAGTCTTCCTTTAGGTGATTTTATCTTGCAGTTAAATACAACTAGCTTAAGAGTGGTTTCTAATAATTTATCTTCTTTTTTTATTTCAGGAAATGTTGATAATTTGGATGTCTTTTTTGCAGCGGGAAATGGTCGTTTTGAAGGGGGAGATTTGATTTCTGAAAAAGTAAGATTAAGGCATCGAGGAAGTAATGATATTATTGTAAACCCACAACAAGAATTAAAAGGTCGATTAGTAAGTACAGGTAATGTGGTTTCAAAAAATAGACCTTCTATAGTTGATGTGGAAGTTGCTTATACAGGAGAACTTATTTTTGAGTGAAAATTAATTCCTTTGAAAAAAGGAATCTTATGGGCTTCTATAGTTTTGTATAAATTATTAATTGTTAGCCAATCTCATTTAGCCTTTGTTGGTGTTTTTCACCAACAAAGTATTTGTTCTGAGTATTTGTTCTGAGTATTTGTACTGTTTTGATTTGTAAAATGTTGGTAAAAAATACCAACATTAGCGATCAAGCTTTTATTATTTCAGATTTTGTATGGTTTTAAATAATCTTGTTTTAAAGACATTCAAGAGAATTAAACTTATTAAAACAAAAGGAAAAATAACCATAAACAACCAAAAATTAAATTCTATGTACGTTATATCAAGGAGGTTTGCTGCATTTATGCAAAAATCTGTGCAGTACCAATACAATTTAATAATTAAATCTTTCATTTTTTTAATAGTCTAATTAATAACAAAATGGAGATTAATGGAAAAAGAATAACATAAACTAATAAATTCATTTCAGCATATGATAATCCAAAGGGGTTATTTTTAAGCCATTTAATGTTTTTTTTATAAAGGCTAAAATTTGTAATTGCTAAAGAAGTTTCATCAACATTTTTTAGTTTTTCATAAAAATGTTTGCATCCACTATTATGACAAATTCGAGTACATTCTTTTGATGAGTAAGTTGAACTTGGAGAGCTGCTTATTTCATTTATAATAATCATTATAATAAAAGGGATGCATACAATGCTTATGATTTTAAGGTAACGCTTCATTATTTGTAAGGCGTATAAGCATTACCAAAAAGATTCCAGTATAAAGCTTCTCTTTGTCTTAGTGGGAAATAGATTATACTTAGTCTCTTTTTTTTGTTTTCGATAGAAGAGTTAATTTTATCCATACGTGTATTGAAATCTTCTTTTTTTTGTAGAATCTAAGATTGTATTAAGAAAAGTCAACTGGCTATCTGGTAGAACAGCTTCAACTTTATGTTCAGATGTATTTGAGAAATGAATTATGTCCTTTGATTTTCTATACTTTACGTAAGTAAAACAATAAATAGAAAGAATTAAAATGAATATGGAATATTTAGCCTTCATTTAGTTTAAACTAACTAGTCAATTCTCTGAACAAGCTTTCTAAACTTGCATTTTTTTGATTAAGCTGAAGTATTTTTAACTCATTATCATGTGCAAAGTCAAAAACATGAGAACGCATATCTTCAGTCGTAGAAAATGTGATTTCATAAATAAAGCCATGAGTATTCTTCACGTGGCTAACGTGAGATAATTTATTTAAAAATGCTTCTTCAACACGATAATCAAATTCTACAATGACTATTTGAGATTGTCCTTCACGCAATTCGGTTAATTTTTTATTAGCAACAATTTCACCTTTATTAATAATAATAACACGATCACACATGGCTTCAACTTCTTGCATGATGTGTGTGGAAAGAAATACCGTTTTTTCTTTACCTATAGTTTTAATAAGGTTACGAATGTCTACTAATTGGTTAGGGTCTAAACCTGTAGTAGGTTCATCTAGAATAAGAACATCAGGATTATGAAGTAATGCATTAGCTAATCCCACACGCTGTCTATAACCTTTAGAAAGCTGTCCTATCGTTTTATGAGCCTCTGGTGCTAATCCAGTTAATTCAATAACGTCTTCAACTCTAGTTTTGCTAACTTTATAAACGTTTGCATTAAAGTTAAGATATTCTCTAACGTAAAGTTCTAAATATAAAGGATTATGCTCTGGTAAATAACCAACACTTTGTTGTGCATTTTTGGTTTGTGTATTAACATTATAGCCATTTACACTAGCTTCTCCTTCTGATGCATTAATGAATGTTGTTAATATTTTCATCATTGTAGATTTTCCAGCACCATTTGGGCCTAAAAAACCTACGATTTCAGGTTTTTTAACTTCAAAAGAAATATTATTTAAAGCTTTTTGAGAACCGTAAATCTTCGTTATGTTTTCAACTTTTATCGACATCGTAATAAAATGTATTTTAAATATATAATCCTTAATTTAAAGATTGGTTTTTACTAAATCTATAAATCTTCAGTTAAAAACATTAAAAATAAGGCTTTAGTATTTCATATATGGATTTATTTTCTACTTTAGCGGTAACATTATGAAAACAACATACAACACATATTTTAGCTGGTATTTCTTCTTTAGCAAAAGAAGCGAGACCTAGTATATGTAATTTAATATAAAATACAAAACAGAAAGTCTCGATATAAATCGAGACTTTTTTTGTTTATCGTTATTAAGAATTTCCTTTTTTAGGATTAAAAATAAACAGTATGAATTCAGTATCAATACAAGGTGTAAAAGGATCATTCCATCATATCGTATCACAACATTATTTTGGAGATAATGTATTGGTAAGTGAATGCTTGTCTTTCGATAGTACAGTAGAAGAACTGTTGAATAAGAAAACAGATGTAGCCATTATGGCTATAGAGAACTCTATTGCAGGATCGATACTTCCTAATTATGCCTTAATAGACAATCATGATTTGCACATTGTTGGTGAGCACTATTTAGATATTCAGCATCATTTAATGGTGTTGCCTAATCAAAATATTGAGGACATTAAAGAAGTGTATTCACACCCTATGGCTTTATTGCAATGTAAAAAATTCTTTAAAAATTATCCTCATATTAAATTAATAGAAGATAAGGATACAGCTGAAGTAGCGCAACGTATTAGCCGAAACAGATTAAAAAATGTAGGTGCTATTGCAAGTAGTTTGGCAGCCAAAATTTTTGAATTAAAAATAGTGGCACACAGTATACAGACTATTAAGCATAACGAAACGCGTTTTGTTATTGTTAAACGGTCAAATTCAAAATTGAACGATTCTGAAATCAACAAAGCCTCAATAAAATTTGAGCTAGATCATAAACAAGGCAGTTTAGCAGCGATATTAAACGTACTGAGTGATTGTAAGCTAAACTTAACGAAAATACAGTCGCTTCCAAAAATAGAAATACCTTGGAAATATTCCTTTTTTGTAGATGTGACTTTTTATACGTATCAAGATTTTGAAAAGGCAAAATCAATTATAAAAATAATGGCAAACGAGTTTAAAATACTTGGAGAATATAAAAACGCAAAGTTATGATTGAAGTAGCAAATAGATTACATAGCGTAGAAGAGTATTACTTTTCCAAAAAACTTAGGGAAGTAAATCTTTTAAAAGCAAATGGAAAGCCTATTTTAAATTTAGGAATAGGAAGTCCAGATTTGCGTCCTCCAGAAAAAGTAATTAACGCTATTGTAGCGAGTTTGAAAGAAGATAAAGCACATCAATATCAAGGATATCAAGGCATACCAGAACTACGAAAAGCAATTTCTAGTTTTTACAATGAACATTATTCTGTAAGTGTAAGTCCTTTAACCGAAGTTTTGCCACTTATGGGAAGTAAATCTGGAATTATGCACATTTCTATGGCTTTTTTAGATAAAGGAGATCAAGTACTTATTCCTAACCCAGGATATCCAACATACGCTTCGGTTACAAAGTTATTAGAGGCAGAGCCAATATATTACGATTTAGAAGAAACCAATAACTGGCTTCCAAACATTGAAGCGTTAAAGAAACTAGATTTAAGGAAAGTGAAACTCATGTGGGTTAATTATCCTCACATGCCTACAGGAACAAAAGGAAATGAATCATTATTTAAAAGTTTAATTGCTTTTGCAAAAGCACATGACATTATAATTATTAATGATAATCCTTATAGTTTCATTTTAAATGAACACCCAGAAAGTATATTAAGTATAGAAGGAGCAAAAGAAGTGTGTTTAGAGTTAAATTCACTAAGTAAAACATTTAATATGGCAGGTTGGCGAATGGGAATGTTGTTGGGGTCACACGAGCATTTAATGCAGGTTTTAAAAGTAATAAGTAATATAGATTCTGGAATGTTTTATGGGATTCAAAGAGGTGCAATAGAAGCATTAAAATGTTCTAAGCTTTGGTATTTAAGTTTGAATAGCGTGTATCAAAGACGAAGAACTTTAGTATGGGAGTTAGCAGATAAATTAAACTGTACTTACGATAAAACAGCAATGGGTTTATTTGTATGGGCAAAATTGCCACCCTTTTTTAAAGCTGAAGAATTTATAGATAAATTATTAAAAGAGAACGATATATTTATTACGCCAGGTACTGTTTTTGGAACTAATGGTGAAGGTTATATTAGAATATCGCTATGTAATACTATTGAGATTTTAAAAGAAGCTATAGCAAGAGTATAGTTTGGCAGTAAGGAGTAGGAAATGTGAGATTCCCGCCTTCGCGGGAATGACAAAAAAAGTGTTAAATTAAAAAGATACCCGCCTTCGCGGGCATAAAATGAAAAATATATTTATAATAGGAGTTGGGTTAATAGGAGGAAGCCTTGTTTTAGATGCGAAAAAACAAAATCCAAATGCTATTATTTATGGGATAGATCATAATGAAGCCCATTTATCAAAGGCTTTAGACTTAAAAATAATAGATAAAGTAAGTCATTTGGATGCGATTAATGAAGCCGATTTAATAATACTGGCGATACCTGTAGACGCTTCGGTTAAATTATTACCACAATTGTTAGACTCTATTTCAGATAACGCACTTATTGTAGATGTAGGTTCTACAAAACAAGACATTTGTAAAGCAGTTGAAAACCATCCAAAACGAAGAAATTTTCTGGCAATGCATCCTATAGCTGGAACTGAGTTTTCTGGCCCAGAAGCTGCATTTTTAGGATTGTTTAAAAACAAAACAAATATTATTTGTGAAGTAGAAAAAACAGGAATGAAACTTCAAGAAAAAGCATTAGAATTATTTGCTAGTATTGGAATGCGAATGCGTTATATGAACCCTGAAGCTCACGATAAACATATTGCTTATGTATCACATTTATCTCACATAAGTTCATTTATGTTAGGGAAAACAGTTATTGAAAAAGAAAAAAATCAACGTGATATTTTTGACATGGCAGGAAGTGGATTTGCATCTACAGTTAGACTAGCAAAAAGCTCACCTCGAATGTGGACACCAATTTTTAAGCAAAATAAAACGAATGTTATTGAAACACTTGAAGAGTATATCTTAAATTTGACAGAGTTTAAGAAAAAAATGCAAAATGATGATTTTGAAGGCATATTTCATGAAATGGAAAATACAAATCACATTAAACAAATTTTAAACGGAATAGAATAAAACCCATAGTAATGGAAAACAAAAAAGAATTAAGAACATGGTTAGACGATCTTAAATTAGATCACCCACTAGTAATAGCTGGACCATGTAGTGCAGAAACAGAAGATCAAGTACTAAAAATCGCTCACGATTTAAAAGATACAGATGTAAGTTATTATAGAGCTGGTATATGGAAACCAAGAACACGACCAGGTAATTTTGAAGGTGTAGGTGCTCTAGGTTTAAAATGGTTACAAAAAGTAAAAGCTGAAACAGGATTAAAAACAGCTACAGAAGTTGCAAATAGAGCTCATGTAGAGTTAGCTTTAGAACATGATATTGATTTATTATGGATTGGTGCACGTTCAACAGTGAGTCCATTTATTGTTCAAGAAATAGCAGATGCTTTAGAAGGAACAGATAAAGTGGTGTTGGTTAAAAACCCAGTTAATCCAGATTTACCATTATGGTTAGGAGCAATAGAACGATTAGCAACTGCTAATATTAAAAAATTAGGAGTGATTCATCGTGGGTTTTCAACTTATGAAAAAACGAAATACAGAAACAACCCAGAATGGCAATTAGCAATAGATTTGCAAACGCGATTTCCAGATTTACCATTAATAAATGATCCTTCACATATTACAGGTCGCAGAGATATGATTTTTGATGTAAGTCAAACCGCTCTTGATTTGAATTTTGATGGTTTAATGATCGAAACGCATTTCGACCCTGATAATGCTTGGAGTGATGCTGCGCAACAGGTTACACCGCAAAATTTAGTTCGAATTATGGAAGATTTAAGAATACGAAAAGTAAGTGATTTTGAAGAAGAGTATACTAAAGCTTTAAGTAATTTACGTGCTCAGATAGATGTTGTCGACAACCAATTAATCGATTTGCTAGGAAAGCGAATGAAAGTTGCAGATGGTATAGGAGCCATAAAAAAAGAAAAAAACGTTGCTGTTTTACAAAGTAAACGTTGGAATGAAATATTAGGAAAAATGATCCTAGAAGGTGAAGAACGAGGTTTAAGCGAAGAATTTATTCTTAAAATATTTAAAGCCGTACACCAAGAATCAATTAATCATCAAGAGAAGATCATTAAGAACTAGCACTTTAAGTTGCGTAATTAAAAAAAAAGCTTAGCTTTGAGAATCCAACAACCCAAATTGTTGGATTTTTTTTAACCCCAAATATTAATCTTAACATGAAAAAAAACCTACTACTCATGCTGTTAACTATATGTGCAGCTAACTTCGCTGTGGCTCAAAACACTTTTGGCCCCATTACTCTTAAATATGGAGAAGAAATTATTCAAGATAAAGAGAAAATTGTAAGAATTGCTGGAGAAGCTAATGGCAAAGTATACACTTTAGCTGTAAAAGGAAAAAAATACTTTGTAAAAGTTTTTGAAGCAGATGGCATGAAACATTTGTCTACAAATGAGATCGAATTTCCTGAAATGAAAAATAGAGATTTAGATTTTGAAGATTTTGTTGTTCTTAATAATAAGGTTTTTGCCTTAGGAAGTCTTTATCATAGAAAAAGTAAGGAATTCAATTTAATGGCTATCGAAATTTCTGAAGACGGAAAAATGACAGAAAATAAAGCACATTTGTTTACAACCAAAGTATCTAAAAGTCGTGAGCGTGGTGCGTTCTATTTTAAAGAATCGATACAACAGGATAAAGCTTTTAATAATGCATGCTAGTCTTTTCGAAAAAGAAGAGATAATGCAGTATGAAATAAAGTTAATTGACGATGCATTGAATGTTGTAACATCTCATTTAGAAAGAGTTGAGTTTAAAGATAGAAGAGATTTAGAGTTTACAATATCTGATTTTGATATTACTTATGACCAGGACATTATTTTAGTTATTAATGAGAGTTATAGAGATAAGAAGAAAAAACAAAACATAGAAAAATTTGAAGTGCATGCGTTTAAAAACAAAAATAATTATAGCAAAGAAATCATAAATGTAGATTTCACAGGTAAAGAAGTTATTAATTGTGAAATTATGGTTAATAAAGATAATATTTTAAACCTAGTTGGTTTTTATTCAAGTGTTAATAAAAGAGGTAAAGCAAATTGGAAACTTAAAGGAATTTATTCTGGAACAGTAGATTTAAACTCTAATGATGTTACTAATTTAAAGTTTAATGTCTTTGATTATGAAACAAAAGTTAAGTTAATTGGTGAGCGTAGAGCTAAAAAGGATAAAGATATTATGCCTCTTTATTCTACTCATAGTTTAATAGAAAAAGATAATGGTGGTTTAATTTTTATGGCAGAATATAGAAGATCTGTAGTTGGGAAATCACAAGGTATTGGAATTGGAGGTTTAGGTGTTTCTCTAACACCAATTACATTCATGTCTAATGAAATTATTGTTACTTCATTAAACACAGATGGTTCTGTAGAATGGTCTAATGTTATAACAAAAGATCAAATGGCTAGTTATACTACATTATCTGCTGGATTTGTTAGTTTTTCTGGGACTTCAAACTTTTCAGTAGGAGTAGGGATCTCTATCCCATTGGCAGTATTAGGTAAAGGTCCAGAATATTTAGGAGCCATACCAATTTATAAAGACGGCAAACTTATTGTTGTTTTTAATGATAATGTAAAGAATAAAGGGATTACAGATATTCAAGAGATAAAGAAAATGACAAATTATAATAAAGCCATTCCAACTG
The DNA here is from genome assembly GCA_937959395.1 of uncultured Flavobacteriaceae bacterium. GTDB lineage: Bacteria > Bacteroidota > Bacteroidia > Flavobacteriales > Flavobacteriaceae > JAHDGB01. Next base: position 71,828 of record CALGLR010000001.1, read on the forward strand.
CTTTTCAATTTAGTAAAACAGGTGAAATAACTAGAATGGATCCGGAAAGTGTTGCAAAAGATGAAGTTGTAATTAGACCAGGCGTTTATTATAGTAAATATAATGATGAGTATATAATTTATGCATCTAAGAAAAAACAAGATAAATTAGGTAGAATGACTATTTCTGGTAACAAAGAAATAGTTAAAAGAGACTAATTTCAAAATAAACAAGTATGAGCCTCACAATAGTGAGGCTTTTTTTGTTTACCTAATTAAAAAGAGATGTTTACTCATTAAAAAGTGCTGTTTACTATTTATGCATTTTATGCAAGAAGGGTTTTACATAAGTTTGATTAACTATTAAAACAATAATTATGAAACAATTTTTACTTTTTATGTTAGCAATCTCTTGTAATTTAATCGCTTCTGCACAAATAACAACTACAGGTGTGGTGTCTGATGAATTTAATTCGTTAACAGATGCGCATATTTATATAAAAGGAAATGACCAAGGCACTATAACTGATAAGAATGGACGTTTTAAAATGGAAACTAAACTAAACGATACGTTAGTAATTTCACATTTAGGATATGCTACAAAGGAAATTAAATTGGTAAATAGAAAACCTATTTCTATTTTATTAGAACCTAATATTAGTTTAGATGAAGTACTAATATTAGCATATCCAATAATTTCATGTAATACTACTATTAAGTGTCAAACCTCAATAAGGAACTGCTCTTGTAGATGTTCTTTAGCAGGAAGTAAAATAGAAAGAATAGAGACTTTAAGTGCTGAAGAAAATAAACTTTATCCAAATCCATCTTCAGAAGGCGTCTTTAACCTTAAGTTAAATGAAGAATATAATAATTTGCAAATACAAGTGGTGACTATTTCTGGACAGATTATAAAGTCTGAAGCATATCAAAATAAAACAAAACAGTTTCAAGTTGATTTGTCTTCCTATCCTAAAGGAATATATGTAATTAATATTTTTTCAGAAGGAAAAAAAATAACCAGTAAAAAAGCAATTAGAGGTTAAGCTATTTTGATTTAAAAATCGTTATTTTGTAGTTCAATTAAATGAATGACAGGATTAGTATATAAATCTACAGGAAGTTGGTACACAGTTAAAACAGAACTGGGTACAACTTACGAATGCCGAATTAAAGGAAAGTTTCGTTTACAAGGCATTAAAAGCACAAACCCTATTGCGGTTGGTGATTATGTCGATTTTGAATTAGACACTAAAAGTGATGAGGAAACTGGAGTCATAAATAAAATTCATGATAGAGAGAACTATATTGTTCGGAAATCGGTTAATTTATCGAAACAGACTCATATTATTGCATCAAACATAGATGTCGTTTTTTTACTAATTACTATTGATAATCCACCAACATTTACCAGTTTTATAGATCGGTTCTTAGTCACTGCGGAAGCGTATAGAATAAAAACGGTACTACTATTTAATAAAGTAGATACTTACAGTGAGGAAACTTTACTTGAAGTTAAATATCTAGCACATGTTTATAGATCTATTGGCTATGAGTGTATAGGAGTTTCGGCTAAAACAGGAAAAAATGTAGACAAGGTAAAAAGTCTTATGTTTGATAAAGTAAGTATGTTTACAGGGCATTCTGGAGTGGGAAAATCAACATTAGTGAACACCATAGAGCCTAATTTAGATTTAAAGACGAAGTCTATTTCTTCTCAGCATATGCAAGGGCAACACACCACTACTTTTGCTGAAATGTTTGATCTAAGTTTTAATGCAAAAATAATTGATACTCCTGGTATTAAGGGTTTTGGGGTAGTAGATATAGAAAAAGAAGAAGTTGGTGATTATTTTCCTGAGTTTTTTAAATTAAAACAAGAGTGTAAGTTTAATAATTGTTTACATGTAGAAGAGCCAAAATGTGCTGTAAAAAAAGCTTTAGAAAAAGATGAAATCTCAGCTTCAAGATACCGAAGTTATTTACAAATACTTGAGGGTGATGAACAACATTATAGAACAGATATTTGGGAAAAAGAATAGTAAGTGTTTAATTAAAAAGATAATCGCTGAAGTTAATATTGAGCGAAGTCGAAATACGGATATAAAATGAAAGTCGTTATTCAAAGAGTATCTAGTGCTAGTGTAGAAATTAATAAAAAAACAGTAGCAAAAATTAATCAAGGTTTATTATTGTTATTAGGGATTACAGATCAAGATACTCAAGACGATATTAATTGGTTATCAAAAAAAATAGTAAACCTTCGCATATTTGGAGATGAAAATGGCTTAATGAATAAATCAATTCTTAATATTGGAGGAGATGTTATAGTTGTAAGCCAATTTACATTATACTCAAGTACTAAAAAAGGGGCTAGACCAAGCTTTATTAAAGCGTCTAAACCAGAAGTTGCAATCGCATTATATGAGAAATTCGTAATGCAACTAGAAACCGATATAGGTAAACCAGTTCAAACAGGAGAGTTTGGTGCCAATATGAAGGTGGAATTAATAAATGATGGCCCAGTTACTATTGTAATAGATACTCAAAATAAAGAATAATGGCATCACTTTTTGGTCACGGATTAATTGGTTATACCTTATATAAAGTAATAGACCGAAAAGAGAGTAAGTTGCTGTTGTTTATTGCGATAATTTCTGCTATTTTTCCAGATATTGATGTTTTAGCATTTCATTTTGGAATTCCTTATTCGCATCCATTTGGACACAGAGGTTTTACGCATTCAATTGTTTTTGCGTTATTATGGGCTTTCTTATTCTCTTTTTCGTTTAAAAAAAATAAGCGTTTAATATATGGTTTAATTATATTTTTGTCAACGATTAGTCATGGTATTTTGGATGCATTTACAACTGGAGGAAAGGGTGTAGGCTTCTTAATACCTTTCTCTAATGAACGTTTTTTCTTTCCGTTTCAATTTATAAAAGTATCACCCATAGGTATTGGGCGTTTTTTTTCAGAATGGGGAAAACAAGTCATTATTAATGAATTAAAATATATTGCTGTGCCGTGCTTCTTAGTTTTAATACTTTCATACTTCTTAAAACGAAAACAAAAGGATTGAAAAAGAGATAATAGGATACAGTTAATTGATATAATGATTAGGAAATAAGTCTGCTTAGCTATTTATTACAGAAAGAAGAATTTTTTAATTAGAAAGCGATATAGGGAAACCGCTTCAAACAGAAGAGCTTGGTGCCAATATGAAGGTAGGATTAATAAATGATGGTGCAGTGACTATTGTAATAGATACTCAAAATAAAGAATAAATTAACAAGTTTGCTTCTTAACATATTTTAACTATATTTGTTTTATAACCTACTTAGCTAACAATGACTTACAAATCTGCGACAAGCATGCTAATCATGCTTTTATTCCTTTTTTCTTATTCTCAAGATAAATCACTTTCGGCGATTACAATTACTAAAGAACTTAAAGAAAATGCAAATGCTGTTGTACGTAAAAATGAGGTGATTATTGAGTTGTCTTCTTATAATAAAATGGTGGTTAAAAGACATCGTATCGTTACAGTATTTAATAAAACAGGTAGTAATAGTATTAATGCCAGCATTGGTTATGATAATACAGTTTCAATAAAACAATTAGAAGCTAAAATTTATAATGCTTTAGGGAATGAGATAAAAAAGATAAAGAAAAAAGATTTTATTGATGTAAGTACGGCAGATGGCTTTTCAATTTACACAGACGATCGTGTAAAATATCTAAAATACATTCCAAATACATACCCATATACAGTTGAATATATAGAAGAAACTATTCATAGTTCTACAGCTTATATTCGTAGTTGGTATCCAATAGAAGACTATTATACAAGTGTTGAAAATTCCAGTATTATGATAAATAATACTTCAGGAATAGCGCTTTCAAAAAAGGAGTATAATTTGGCGAACTATAATATTACTAAAGTATTAGATTTTAATTATAAAGCTACAGATATAAAAGCAATTAAAAACGAATCGCGTAGTCCTTCTTTTTCAAGTATAATGCCTTCAGTTCGATTTTCTTTAAAGGAGTTTGATATGAAAGGAGTAAAAGGAGTAAATACGAGCTGGAAAGATTTTGGTAAATGGATGAATGATAAACTTATTAGTGATACAACGACACTTCCTGAAGATGTTAAAATTAAAATGAAAGAGCTCACTAAAAATGCCAATACTGATATAGAAAAAGCAAGAATAGTATATGATTATATGCAGAATAAGACTCGTTATATAAGTGTTCAAATAGGAATTGGAGGATGGAAACCTATGCTTGCTAGCGATGTTGATCGATTAGGTTATGGCGATTGTAAGGCGTTAACAAATTACACAAAATCATTGTTAGAAGCGGTAGGTGTAACTTCATATTATACGGTGATAGATGCAGGTAGAGATATAAAAAATATTGATAAAGAATTTTCATCACTTCAAGGAAATCATGTTATTCTTTCAGTGCCAAATGAAGGTGACTATACTTTTTTAGAATGCACGAGTCAAACTACACCTTTTGGCTATAATGCCAATTTCACAGACGATAGAGATGCCTTAATTATTACTCCAGAAGGAGGTAAAATAATCCATACTAAAGTATATGATACGAAAGGTAATTTGCAAACAACAAAAGCAAGAGTAAAAGTAAATGCTCTAGGCAATATAAAAGCCGAAATCTCTATTGTTTCTGAAGGAACTCAATATAGTAATCATGAAAGGATTCAGAATAAGACAGAAAAAGAAAAAAAATCATACTATAAGAACTATTTAGATACTATTAATAGTTTGGAGCTACTTGGCTTGAATTTTAATAATGATAAGCAAACAATAGCATTTACAGAAGATATAAAACTGACTGCAAGAAAATATGGATCGAAAGCAGGAGATTTGCTTCTTATTGCTCCAAACATGTTCAATAGAATTCAAACAATTCCTCCTAGATATGACAATAGGCAGTTGCCTTTTGAAGTCGATCGTGGATTTTTAGATATTGATGAAACTGAAATTATTTTAGAAGAAGGAATGATGGTAGAAGCTATAAAAGAGCCAGTAACCATAAAAAATAAGTTTGGAGAATACCATTGTTCAATAAAAAAAATATCAGATACTAAATTAGTATACACAAGAAAACTAATGATAAATAAAGGGAAGTTTGCTAAAGACGAATACAACGATTTTAGAAACTTTTATCTTAATATCGTAAAGCATGATAAATCTAAAATCGCTCTAAAATCTATATAACCTATGAAGTTAAAACTATTAATTATTACAATTTTTATCTCTAATTTAATCTTTTCTCAAAATTTTAAATTCGGAAAAGTAAGTTTAGAAGAGCTTAAAGAACCTGTAAATACAGTAGATTCAGAAGCCAATGCAGCTGTGCTTTATAAAAGTGAAAACATTACTTATAGATATTCTCAAGAAGATGGTTTTACGCAAGTAAGAGAAGTGTTTGAGCGCATTAAGATTTATAATAAAGAAGGCTTTGATTTTGCGACAAAGAGAATAAGACTTTATGATCGCTCGTCTTCAAAAAGTGAGAATGTTATTGGACTTAAAGGGTATACTTATAATATAGAAAACGGAAAAATTACGAAAATAAAATTAAAGAAAGAGAATAGTTTTGAAGAGAAAAATAATGAATTCTGGGCGACTCAAATTTTTACGATGCCAAATATTAAGGAAGGATCTGTTATTGAATTTACATATAAAATCGAATCTCCATTCATTCAAATTGACGATGTTGTATTGCAATATGGTATACCGATACAAAATTTAAATGTAGATATACGGATTCCTGAGTTTTTTAATTTTAAGAAAACGGTGAATCCGAAAGCGAGTTATTATCCTAAGATTCAAGAATCTAGAGCTAATAGGGCAGAAAATATAAATAGCAAAAGTAGAATTGGCTACGCTGTTACCAGAACAGAGTTTAGCAGCTCTAATTGGGAGTTTTCAGAGAATGTTATAAAAATTAAAGAACAGAACATTTTACCTCTTATAGAAGAGCCTTATTTGTCTAGTCTTGATAATTATAGAGCCAAATTAATACTAGAATACGAATTTTATAGAGGGCCTGATGGGGAAATAAAAAATTACGCGACCGACTGGAATAAGGTAACTAAAAATATATATGATAGAGAATCATTTGGGGCACAAATCGAAAAGAATAAATACTATAAAGAAGCATTAGATGCTCTATTAAGTGATAAAACGGATGAAGGAAGTAAAGCCTATGCCGTTTTAGAATTTGTAAAATCTAAGATAAAATGGAATGATTTTATGGGTTATTTATCATCAGATGGTGTAAAGAAAGCTTACAGCGAAGGACAAGGAAATAGTGGTGATATAAATTTGATACTTACCTCGATGCTTAAATATGCAGGATTAAAAGTAAATCCTATTTTAGTGAGCACTAGAGATAATGGTATTCCTATTACACCAACTAGAACTGGGTTTAATTATTTAATTTCTGGTGTAGAAACTTCTAAAGGGTTAATGTTATTGGATGCTACAAATCCATATACAACAGCGAACGTGCTTCCAACTAGAGCAAATAACTGGCAAGGAAGGCGCATAAGTGATACAGGAAATTCAGAATGGATAAATATTGCAAATTATTCTCCTAAATCTAAAGAAGTCGTGTCTTTAAATGTGTCTATTAATGATGATTTTTCTATTAATGGAAAAGTAAGAAAAATATTATCTAATCATGAAGCGTATCAATTTAGAAATAAATACCTAAATAAAAAGAAAGATGAATTAGCTAAGGTTTTTGAACAGGATAAAGGCGAGTTAGAAATATCAGAATTAGAAATATCAAACAAGTACGATTTATCCAAGCCAATTCAATATACTTATAACTATAATTTAAATGATGCTATTGAGGAAATAGGCGATAAGCTATATTTTTCTCCATTATTATTTTTAGCAACTACTGAGAATATTTTTAAGGCAAATACTCGATTATATCCCATAGATTTTATATTTAAATCGAATACAAAATACATGGTAAACATTAAGTTGCCAGAAAATTATAAAGTAGAATCATTACCTGAAAATGCAAAAGTTCAGCTAGATGAAGGGGCTTGTGAGTTTTCTTTCCTTACTAAAAAAAATGAACAATACTTGCAATTTATAATAGGGTTAGATATGAATAAAACATTATTTCTGCCTCAAGAATATGAAACATTAAAACAGTTTTTTCAAGCAATGGTAGATAAGCAATCTGAAAAAGTGGTATTGGTTAAAAGCTAGTAAAAACATTCAAAAAACTTAAAGCGATACTATATAAATTATTAAATAGTATCGCTTTTTTTATGTCTCAAAAAATCTAGTCGTATTATATCATAAAGTTAATGACTAACTCATTAGTTTTAGTATTTTTACATTTCCTTAAAATGAAAAAAATGAATATAGAAAATGCGCAATTACAAGTAGATAAATGGATAAAAGAACATGGTGTTCGTTATTTTAATGAATTAACTAACATGGCGCAATTAACTGAGGAGGTAGGTGAAGTCGCAAGAATTATTGCAAGACGCTATGGTGAACAAAGTGAAAAAGAAAGCGATAAAAATAAGGATTTAGGAGAAGAGTTAGCTGATGTTGTTTTTGTAGTTTTATGCTTAGCAAACCAAACAGGTGTTAATCTTCAAGATGCTTTCGATAAAAAGCTTGATTTTAAAACAAAACGAGACCACGATCGTCATCATCATAATAACAAATTGAAATAATTATTCCTGCGCAAGCAGGAATCTCTCCATTTAAAGAGTCATGAATAGTACACTGCAAAAATCAAAAATCGTTAATCAAAAATCAAAAATCAAAGTAACAGGTTCTAAGAGTGAATCTAACAGATTGTTATTATTACAAGCTTTATACCCAGAACTAGAGATCGAAAACGTGTCTAATTCGGACGATTCAAAGTTAATGACAAAAGCTTTGAGTAATAAAGATAAAATAATAGATATACATCATGCAGGAACAGCTATGCGTTTTTTAACCGCTTTTTTTTCAACTCAAGAAGGAAGAGAGATTGAATTAACAGGCTCTTCTAGAATGAAAGAACGCCCAATTGGTATTTTGGTACAAGCGCTAAATCAATTAGGAGCAGATATAAGTTATAAAGAAAATGAAGGGTTTCCTCCATTAATTATTAAAGGAAAAAAAATCATTAAACATAAAGTAACTTTAAAAGCGAATGTAAGCAGCCAGTACATATCGGCATTATTACTCATTGGTCCAACATTAGAGAATGGGTTAGAATTAACTCTGGAAGGTAAAATTACATCAGTGCCATATATAAATATGACATTGAATTTGTTAAGTCAAATAGGAGTTAAAAGCAGTTTTAATAATAATATTATTGTTGTAGAATCAAAAACAGCAATGGTTAAATCTCAAACTTTAGTTGTTGAATCCGATTGGTCATCAGCATCTTATTATTACAGTATCGTTGCCTTATCAAAATTAAATACTGAAATTGAATTAACAGCCTATAAAAAAGAATCTCTTCAAGGCGATTCTTGTCTTGCTGAAATTTATAAAGAATTTGGAGTTGAAACTACTTTTAAAGAAAACACAGTGATTTTAAGAAAGTCGTTGGAAGTTGAATCGGAATCTAAAATTAATTTAGATTTATCTAATGCACCAGATATAGCACAAACAATAACAGTTACTGCATTTTCTTTAGGAATGGAATGCCATTTAACGGGACTACACACATTAAAAATTAAAGAAACAGATCGTTTAGAGGCTTTAAAAACAGAAATTGAAAAATTAGGAGGAGCCGTAAAAACTACGAATAAAAGTTTATTGCTTTCTAAAAGTGATTCTATAAAGGAAAACACAAGTATTGCTACTTATAATGATCATAGAATGGCAATGGCGTTTGCGCCTATAGCTTTAAAAGTGCCTGTTATGATTGAAGACGCTATGGTGGTTTCAAAATCGTATCCAACATTTTGGGACGATTTAAAATCACTTGGATTTAAAATATCTGAATAATAATTAGCTAAATACTTGACAACGCCTATCTCGAGATTGTATATTTGTAGCTTAAATTGTTAAAACAACAATTAAGAAGTTAAGCCTATTATTGGTTATACATTTCTTTAAATATAGGTTAAAAACATATTGTTAGCCTTTTAAAAGCAATAAGCATTAATGAAATTATCACACTTTAGTTTTGATTTACCCGAAGAACTCTTAGCAGAGTATCCATCTGAGAATAGAGATGAGTCTCGTTTAATGGTTTTAAACAGAGAAAAACAAACCATAGAGCACAAGACATTTAAAGATATTATCAATTATTTTGATGAGAAAGATGTTATGGTGCTAAATAACACTAAAGTTTTTCCAGCTCGTTTGTATGGGAATAAGGAGAAAACGGGAGCAAGGATAGAAGTGTTTTTATTAAGGGAATTAAATGAAGAACAACGTCTTTGGGATGTTTTGGTAGATCCTGCTCGTAAAATAAGAATAGGAAATAAATTGTATTTTGGTGAAGATGAAACATTAGTTGCTGAGGTTATTGATAATACAACATCTAGAGGAAGAACATTACGTTTTTTATATGATGGGTCTTATAGAGAATTTCGTAATAAATTGAATCAATTGGGAGAAACGCCTTTACCTAAGTATATAAAAAGAGAGGTAGAAGCTTCTGATGAAGAACGTTATCAAACTATTTTTGCTAAAAATGAAGGAGCAGTTGCAGCGCCTACAGCTGGGATGCACTTTTCGAAGCATTTATTAAAACGTTTAGAAATAAAAGGTGTTGATTTTGCTGAAGTTACTTTGCATGTAGGGTTAGGGACATTTAATCCTGTTGAAGTTGAAGATTTATCAAAGCATAAAATGGATAGTGAAGAAGTTACTATTGATGCTAAAGCAGCGGCGATTATTAATAAGGCACAAAAAGAAAAAAGAAGAATATGTGCAGTTGGTACTACAGTAATGCGTGCTGTAGAAAGCGCAGTATCATCAAGCGGTACATTAAATGAAAGGGATGGATGGACTAACAAATTTATTTTCCCTCCATACGATTTTAGCATAGCGAACTGTATGATTACTAATTTTCATACACCAAAATCTACGCTTTTAATGATGGCTTCTGCTTTTGCAGGTCATGATTTTATTAAAGAAGCATACGCTGAAGCGGTTAAGCAAAAATATAAGTTTTATAGTTATGGTGATGCGATGTTAATCATCTAAAAACTGAAACTAATAGTAATTAAGAGCCTTGTCTGTAGTTTAAGACAAGGCTTTTTTTGTGAAGTCCTTTCTAAATTAATGATAAGTTCAAAAATAGTAGTTTTGACTAACTAAGCTTTTTTGTAGGATTCCTATTTTAAATATTTTGCATACTGATTGAGGTCTTTAAATATTAGAAAAAAAGCAAGCTGATTACTAGCCTATTTCAAGCTGTTTAATGGTAAAAAATCAAAAATCGTTAATCTTCAATCGTTAATCGAAAACCGATTCCCTATTTTTGCATTATATATGGCAGGTTCAAAAAAAGACATACGCGCATTAACTAAAGATCAATTACGAGATTTCTTTGTCAAAGAAGGAGATAAAGCCTTTAGAGGAAATCAGGTTTACGAATGGCTTTGGAGCAAAGGAGCGCATACTTTTGAAGATATGACAAATATCTCTAAAGAGACGCGTAACATGCTTGAAGACCATTTTGTGATTAACCACATTAAAGTCGATACCATACAACGCAGCAGTGACGGTACAATTAAAAATGCAGTAAAACTTCATGACGGATTAATAGTCGAGTCTGTGTTAATTCCAACAGAGGCAAGAACAACAGCTTGTGTTTCAAGTCAAGTAGGGTGTAGTTTAGATTGTAAATTTTGCGCCACTTCACGTTTAAAGCGCATGCGAAATTTAAATCCGGATGAAATTTATGATCAAGTGGTTGCCATAGATAAAGAAAGTAGACTTTATTTCAATAAACCTTTAAGTAATATCGTGTTTATGGGAATGGGAGAGCCGCTAATGAATTACAATAATGTCATTAAAGCTATAGATAAAATTACAGATAAAGAAGGTTTGGGAATGTCTCCCAAACGAATTGTTGTTTCTACTTCTGGTGTGCCAAAAATCATAAAAAAAATGGCTGATGATGGAGTTAAGTTTAATTTGGCAGTATCACTTCACTCTGCAATAGACGAAGTAAGAACTTCAATTATGCCTTTTAACGCAACGTTTCCTCTTAAAGATCTAAAAGAATCTTTGGAATATTGGTATGAGAAAACAAAAAGTAAAATAACCTACGAATATGTAGTTTGGGATGGAATTAATGACTCGCAAAAAGATATTGATGCATTGGTTCAGTTCTGTAAATATGTACCCTGTAAAGTAAATATTATAGAGTACAATCCTATAGATGATGGGCGATTTCAGCAAGCAAAAAATATAGCGATAGAAAATTATATATATCATCTTGAAAAAAATAGAATAGTTGTAAATGTGCGTCGCAGTCGAGGAAAAGATATCGATGCTGCGTGTGGTCAATTAGCCAATAAAAGCTAATTTAAAATCATGGGTGCGATTAACAATTTCGAAAATGAATTCTTTGGTATTGGTATTCAAAATGGTAAAACTCCAGAAAATTTAGGTGTTTTATGGCGCTCGGCTCAAAATTTAGGCGCAAGTTTTATATTTACAATAGGCAATCGTTATGCCAAGCAAGCTAGCGATACACATAACGCAGTTAAAGCAATGCCGTACTTTCATTATGATACATTTGACGATTTTTATAAGAATTTACCAAAAGGAGCACGGCTAGTTGGTGTCGAATTAACCACAAAAGCTGTAGAACTAGAAACTTTTAATCATCCAAGACGTTGTGTTTATCTTTTAGGAGCCGAAGATCATGGACTTACAAGAAAAGCAATAGAGAAATCACATCATTTAATAAAATTTAAATCACAATTAAGTTTAAACGTTTCAGTAGCAGGAAGTATTGTAATGTATGATAGGGGAATAAACAAACCAAGGTCGTAACTTTGCAGCTTAAAAAGGAATAAATGAAACTGCCATAACTAAATTTTGATACTTTAGGGAATGATGAAATGGCCATTCCATGTGACCAGTAAAAAACAATAAATTAAAACGCATGAATCATAAAGCAGGATTTGTAAATATTATAGGTAATCCTAATGTGGGGAAGTCGACGTTAATGAATGCATTTATTGGTGAGAAATTATCAATAATAACTTCAAAAGCACAAACAACACGTCATCGTATTTTAGGAATTGTAAATGGAGATGATTTTCAAGTGATATTAAGTGATACTCCTGGTATCATAAAACCAGCTTACGAGTTACAAAATTCGATGATGAGTTTTGTTAAGTCTGCTTTTGAAGATGCCGATTTGTTAATTTACATGGTTGAGATTGGAGAGAAAGAATTAAAGGATGAGGCTTTTTTTAATAAAATTACTAATGCAAAGATTCCTGTTTTATTATTGCTTAATAAAATAGATAAATCCAATCAAGAAGAATTAGAAGAGCAAGTTCAGTTATGGGCAGGAAAAGTCCCTAATGCTGAAATTATAGCAATATCTGCTTTAGAAGGTTTTAATGTTAAAGAAGTATTCGATAAAATTATTGAGCTTTTACCAGAATCTCCAGCGTTTTATCCTAAAGATCAATTAACAGATAAGCCAGAACGTTTTTTTGTAAATGAAAATATTCGTGAGAAAATATTAATGCATTACAAAAAAGAAATTCCTTATGCAGTAGAAGTCGATTGTGAAGAGTTTTTTGAAGAAGAAACAATTATACGAATGCGAGCTGTAATAATGGTTGAGCGAGAGACTCAAAAAGGAATTATTATAGGTCATAAAGGATCTGCTCTTAAGCGGGTTGGAGTAGAAGCTCGAAAAGATTTAGAAAAGTTTTTTGGCAAGCAAGTGCATTTAGAACTTTATGTAAAAGTAAATAAGAACTGGAGATCTAATGCAAACCAATTAAGACGATTTGGTTATAATAAATAAAGTTTTTTTGTATGATTTTAGTCGCCTGAAAATCGTTTAAAATAGATTTCTGTGTCTCTAGTTCGATCTTAAAAGGTGGTTTTAGCAACTTTTTATTTAAATCTTCATTCATAATTAACTCATAATGAATACAAATTACTATTTTTTCTCAAACTAAACACTACCTTTGCACTCGCTTACAGGATATGTAATGCAGATAAAAATTTAAATTATGAGTAATATAGTAGCTATAGTAGGAAGACCAAATGTAGGGAAATCTACTTTTTTTAATCGTTTAATACAGCGTCGTGAAGCGATTGTTGATGCTGTTAGTGGTGTGACTAGAGATCGTCATTACGGGAAAAGTGATTGGAATGGCAAAGAATTCTCTTTAATAGATACAGGTGGTTATGTTAAGGGAAGTGACGATATTTTTGAAGCTGAAATTGATAAACAAGTAGAATTAGCCATAGATGAGGCCGATGCTATTATTTTTATGGTTGATGTTGAAAATGGAGTAACAGGAATGGACGAAGATGTTGCGAGGTTGCTTCGTAAAGTAACAAAACCTGTTTTTTTAGTGATTAATAAAGTAGATAATGGTAAACGAGCGGAAGATGCTGTAGAGTTTTATTCATTAGGATTAGGAGATTATTACACCATTGCAAGTATTAACGGTAGTGGTACTGGAGAATTATTAGATGATTTAGTAAAAGCATTACCGGAGAAAGAAGAAGTAGAAGAAGAGATATTGCCTCGATTTGCAGTAGTTGGTAGGCCAAATGCGGGAAAATCATCTTTTATAAATGCATTAATTGGTAAGGATAGATATATCGTTACAGATATTGCAGGAACAACAAGAGATTCGATAGATACAAAATACAATCGATTTGGGTTTGATTTTAATTTAGTAGATACAGCAGGAATTCGTAAAAAATCTAAAGTAAAAGAAGATCTTGAATTCTATTCTGTAATGCGAAGTGTAAGAGCTATAGAGCATAGTGATGTATGTCTTTTAGTATTAGATGCTACTCGTGGATTTGATGGGCAAGTTCAAAATATATTTTGGTTAGCAGAGCGAAATAGAAAAGGAGTTGTGGTTTTAGTTAATAAATGGGATTTGGTAGAAAAAGACCATAAATCAACGAATGAGTTTGAAAAAGTTATACGAAAACAAATGGAACCTTTTACAGATGTCCCAATCGTATTTATTTCTGTATTAACAAAACAACGTATTTTTAAAGCCATTGAAACGGCTGTAGAGGTTTATAAAAGCCGTAGTAAAAAAATAAAAACTAGTGAGTTAAACGACACGCTACTTCCAATAATAGAAAATTACCCACCACCCGCTTATAAAGGTAAGTTTGTAAAGATTAAATATATTATGCAATTACCTACACCGCAACCGCAATTTGCATTCTTCTGCAATTTGCCTCAATATGTTAGAGATGGTTACAAGCGTTTCTTAGAAAATAAACTAAGAGAGATCTATGACTTTAAAGGTGTCCCTATAAGTGTTTATATGCGTAAGAAGTAGGGAGGTTTATTAAGTAAAATTATCTTAAAATAAGCCCTATTAACATTTTTTCGGGATGAACTACAATAAAACAGGTATGATCATTATTTTTAAATCGTTTTAACGAATTTTTAAATATTATAACGATTAAATTATTTAATATGATCTTTTTTTCATTTATGGTCGTATATGTAATATAGCTCCTAAATTTACTATATGTTTTAATGTTTGGTTTTGAATTTAATTTGGTAACAATTTCCCTCCTTCTTCGTAAGAATTATACCGTGTAAACCACAAGTATAGTACATTTAAAATGACCTCATTTTTAATGTTTTTTGTATTAATTATAATACAAAAAAATAAGTAGCTGTAGACAAATAAACATTTTAAATTGGCTAAGCTATGACTAGAAAAACTACTTTTTTTATTTATTTAACACTACTACTCGGATTTTATGTAAATGCTCAAGTAGCAACACCTTTTAAAGAACGGTTTAGCCAGTCAATAGAAGGAGACGTAACTATAATAGCTAATAATATGGTCTCTCGAACTGTTGCAGGAGATTTTAATGGTCAGGATGATAATCATGATGAAGCATCTGTTTACGTTGATATTGATGATGATCCTACAACATTTAACTCAAGTAGTGCTAATTTTACCAATCCAGAAGTTACAGAACCATGTATCTCTATATTAAGAGCTTTTTTATATTGGTCTGCTGCAGATAGAAGTGATTCTTCAAATACAGATAATCAACCTGGATGGAATTTTAATGAAGTAAAATTAATGTTACCGGGAGAAACGACTTACACTACGGTTGTTGCAGACGAAATCATATATAGTGATAGAGACGATCCTGATAATGATTTTAGTAACACCCCATATGTCTGTGTTAAAGATATTTCTTCAAATATAATTGCTCTGGGAGAAAGTATTTATGGTAATTATCAGGTAGGGAATGTAGAGGCTAAAGAAGGTGATTTAGGCAGTACAGGTACAGCCGCAGGATGGCAAATTGTACTTATATATGAAAGCCCAGAATTACCCGCAAAGAATATTACTCTATTCGATGGCTATGCGCATATTGAAAGTAATAATGATGTTGATTCAGAAATTGATGTCGATTTTGATGGTTTTGTTACAATTCCTACAGGACCAGTAAGAGGTAATGTTGTAATGGGGGCTTTAGAGGGAGATAGAGGATTAGTTGGCGATCAATTAAAAATAATGAACATAGCTGGTGATTTTGTAGATTTAGTTGCACCAGAACGCGATCCAAATAATTTTTTTAATAGTAGAATAACTATAGACGATGCCGATTTTGTGGATAGAAATCCCGCTAGTACGAATACTTTAGGGTTTGATGCTGCGGTATTTGAATTAGACAATCCAGGGAATACAGTTTTAGATAATGCGAGTACCGAAACGACACTAAGAATGACTTCAGATCAAGAAACCTATGGGCTGTATTTATTAGGACTTGCTGTCGAGGTCTTTAAGCCTAACTTAGATCCTATGTTAATTATACAAACTGCAGGAAGTCCTACTCCGCTTCCGGGAGATCTCTTAGAGTTTAATTTCTATATAGATAATAGAGGAAATGATGATGTCTTAAACTTAATGTTGTCCTCTAATTTATCGCCTCAAGTCGTTTATGAACCCTTAGGTGAATTACCATCTGGGGTTACTTCTACGTACAATGAATTTCCAGATAATTTACTAGTTTTTGAATTTGAAAATGGTATTTTAAATGAAGGTAGTACAGCTTTGGGACTAAATATGGGTTTTCGAATAAAAGAAGAGTGCTATTTCTTAGAAGAAAATTGCGATTTAGATTTTGGAATACAGTTTGAGGCTAGATATAATGGCTCAATTAACTCAGATGATCCATTAACTTCAACAAGTACTTTTGATCCTTCTTCTTGTATAGATACACTAGTAATAATAGAGGTGATTCAACCAGAAATAGAGTGGGCAACAGCTCCATTAGATTTAGATCGAAGATTAAGTTGTGAGGATACAGCAGGATTAGATGCGGCACAACTTTTAGAGCCAATAGCCGATAAATGTGAAGATGAGTTTGGTAATGGTGTTGGAGCTTTAACACTCAATAAAACGTCAGGAACATTTGTTTCAGATCCAGATTGTCCAAGTGGAGGAACTTATGAAAACACATGGAATTTTACAGATGCTTGCGGTGTGACTATAGCTAATTATGTTCAAACCATTACAATAGAAGATTTAGTGCCGCCAACCGCTTCAAACCCAGAAACAATAACCGTTCAATGTATCGAAGATGTGCCAGATGTAGATCCAGAAGTTGTCATGGATGAAGCTGATAATTGCTCTGTGCCAACAGTGAGATATGAATCGCAGAGTGAAGAAGGTACCTGTCCAATAACAATTACAAGAATATACAGTGTGATAGATGCTTGTGGTAATATAGGAGAAGAGGTTGCTCATGTAATTATTGTAGAGGATAACATTAAACCAACCGCTTCAAATCCAGAAACAATAACCGTTCAATGTATCGAAGATGTGCCAGATGCAGATCCAGAAGTAGTTATAGATGAGGCCGATAATTGTTCGGTGCCAGAAGTGAGATATGATTCACAGATTATAGAAGGTACAACTTGTCCAATAACAATTACAAGAAAATATTTTGTTAGAGATGCCTGTGGCAATGAAGAAGAGGTTAGTCATGTAATTATTGTCGAAGATAAGATTAAACCAACTGCTTCAAATCCAGAAACAATAACTGTTCAATGTATTGAAGATGTGCCAGATGCAGATCCAGAAGTAGTTATAGATGAGGCT
>CALGLR010000002.1 GCA_937959395.1 uncultured Flavobacteriaceae bacterium
ACCTGGCTTACCTATTTTAATAAACTGCTTTAGCGTCTCTTGGCGATACATGATCATCATAATAATGCTGATACCAACAAACAATGAGATACCACGCCAGAATAAAACAGTCAGGGTTTCTGCATTAAGTAAGCGCATTAACGTCGCATCGGGGCTAAGAATAATAACGCCCAATGTGGTGATTAATATGCCTTTGAGATGATCAGAAATTTGCAAAGTAGATTTTCAACTGGTGTATTTTTTATGAGAATTGATTCTCACCTATATTATTGTAAAAAGCTAAGTGTCATTTATATTTTTTGGCTTTTTTAAACATATATTCGACTTAGATAAAATGACCTTCTAGAGATGATGCTTACTAATCTCAATACATTAGTTAACAACTTGGAAGTTTGGGATGAAATTAGTTTAAATGCCTGCGTTGGAACCTCAGTCACTTGTTAGGTGCTGTTAAATTTATATTAAAATAAATGATAACAGAAGTTTGTAAACAATAAATAAATTAACCTAGCAATTGGTTGAAACAACGCCATTTATAACAAAACCAATTGAAATTGGGACTGTTTTAAATTTTTAATATTGTTTAAAAAAACGTAAAGTTAAGAAATTATTTACTTAAAAGCTAGGCTTAAATTAGCACTGTTTAATTTTACGTTTGTATCAAATAGTTTGCTGTTTTGTACTAGAAATTATGTTTAAACGAAAACATAGCAAAACCATCAAAAAGTGGGGGGGTGTCTTTTTATATAATTAATTAGCGACTATTCGCCTGAAACACCTAACGCCTTACACAGTGGAAAAATACGAGCGCGAGCGAGTAGTTTTTCCAATGATGTAACTTGTTAGACTAATTTTTTAATTAAATGCTCGTTTGTTTTGTTTTTTGCAACTTCAATTTTTGTATCTGTTTGTAATTTCTTAGTTTTAAATAAAGTTTTAGTTACAAAGAAATAAACCGACATAAATACTACCAATTGAGGTTTTTCTGTGACCATTTCATTCCAATAATTTTCATTTTCTTTGCTTGTGTACCAAGTATGAGATTTAATCCAAGCTTTTCTTTGATTTTTGTCCAAGGTTGATAGGTACTTTACATAACTGAATTCAACATATTCAAATTTGTGCGCTAGTTTATTACGAAGCTCAGATAGAGATTTTATAAATGATATTTGTTCTTTATCTATTAAGTTGTAGGTTTTAACTATTTCTATTTTACTTATCTCACTTCCGTGTAATGGTAATCGTTCTACTATAGTTTTAATTTCTTCTTGATTTATTTTAGCTATTATTAATTCACTAATTACAGATTCAATTAGAGCATGTGATTTTATAACTAGCGACCAATCATCACCTTTCATTAACTTAATAAGAAAATCTGTTTTATCAGTAAGCTCTCCACCTAAACCTTCAACTATATCAGTTTTAATTTCTTCTAATTCTTTTCTATTTATATACATAATTTAAATCTGTGTGAGTCTAACGCCTTGCTCAGCGGAAAAATGCGAGCGTGAGCGAGTAGTTTTTCCGATGCAGCAACTTGTTATATGTTTATTCACTTAGGTTTGCCAGTTAGTTGATGGTCTTGATTGGTATGGCTGAATAGGCTTTTTATTATTGTAATTGATAATTGTAGTTTCACAGTTGGGGCAAAGATAATGTATACCAGTGGTTTTAATTTCAGAAGCTTGGAGTATATAAGCTTTAGAGTCTTCATAGCATTTTGCACATATATTGTGCGGTGGCTCGGAGCTGTGATGCTTTTCTTTGAGAGAGTACACAAAAACACCAGGACAAAGAGCGGACAATTCGTAGCGTTTTGCTTTCTTTTTCCAGTTAGAAAGATTTACATATTTTTCTTCAATTTCACGCTTAGAGTCCAACAGTTCATGATTTTGGGTTTGCAGAGAAAAAAGGGTGTTTTGAAGAGAAAGAATGGAATTATTTAATTCTGTTGCCTTAGCTTTTACTTCACCATCAGCTTTACTATTTATTACGAGCGAAGTTAACTCGCCAATAGATTTGACAGTTGATAGGGCTGATTGTATTTCTAGCAACATAGTATATTCCTTTTACATATAACGCCTTGCACAGTGGAAAACGACGAGCGCCAGCGAGTTGGTTTTCCAATGATGCAACTTGTTATGCAATTTATTGATAAGAAATAAAAGCCAAATTTTTATAAAAAAATGGCGAAAATTAGAATAATACTAGAAAATATAACTGTGATTGCTAATGCACTTATTGGCCAAATAAGCCAGTTCCATGATATGTTTTTATTTATATATTTTGCAATTATAAATAGAACAAATACTCCGATTGCTAAATACTGTGAATAGAAAAGTACTAATAAACTGTAAGATGAATTCATTGATACCCATAAACATTTTTTAGATACATAAATAAGCTACTCAATAAATTATTATATTCTTTTGAATTCAAGTAAATTAATCATAATTTTTACTTTGTTGTAATGCATAACAGTTTATTAGACAGCTTCCGTATTTCACAATCTATATTTAAACTGGAAATTTAAAAAATTTCGAAAACAGCCTATTGCAACGTTAGTATAACTATTTTTTTGACTATCGTTCAGAAATAGACGGCTTCTGTCTATTTCTAATATCAAAGCATCCATCTATTTCGAATATACCAGAAGTTCGATTTTTGTTTCTTTTTTGAGGATATAATGAGGAGAATCCAAATACAAACAGCCAAAAAGTGGGGGGGTGTCTTTTGACTTAATCTTCAAGCTGATTATACTGAGAAATGAAGTTTTTCAAGTTTTTGTGATCTAAATTTGGAAGTGATGCGTAAAACATATTAGTCATCATACGATGGCACTAACTATTAAAAAG
>CALGLR010000003.1 GCA_937959395.1 uncultured Flavobacteriaceae bacterium
CAGGGCAAAAGCATTTAAAAAAGTAATATTTTATTTCTGTATTCTCTACTAAGTAAGGCTTTCAGCCTTTTGTTGTTTTTACTTTTTTTGACAGATTTATCGTTATTAATAAGAGTTAGAGCCGTTTTGATTATAATATTAAAGTTTTCGGCGGCGTTTAGAGTTCTCTTCCTAGAAGCATCTTCATTGAATACGACGTCTAAAACCCAGTGGAGTTTATTTTCAATAGCCCAATGTTTCCTGATTGCTTTGTTAATCATTGTCGCATCATTTTCTAAATTAGAGATATAATAGCGTAATTCTTTACTGCTTTTCTGAGATGCTTTTTGGTAAATTTCTGTTTCTATTACTATAAAACTGTTTAAACTCTTCCAGTGTTGTTTATGTTCAAAATGGCTTAAATTTCCATAAATTCTACAGGTTCTTTTTTCCACTCTTCCATGGCCGCAATCCTCTTGTATATCTATTGCTACAGGTTTTTCAAGTAATAAGGTGTCTTTTATAGCTAAATGTAACTCCTTTTGATTTTCTTTTACAGCTATAATATAATTTGCTTTTTTTGATCTAATTTTTTCAACTATAGATTTCTGGCATCCCATAGCATCTATGGTTATTGTACTATTGTCAATGAATAATAAATCTAATAATTCTGGAATCGCTGTAATTTCATTACTTTTCTGATCTACCTTTAGTTGCCCCAAACATAATTCTTGATCAGTGGAAAAGGCACTAAGAACATGGGTAATCGCTCTTTGATCTTTGGTAAAATTACTTGCCCCTCTTATTGTTTTACCATCTAAGGCTATAATTTCTGTTTCTTCTGAATCTCGAAGTGTAGCGACCCATTGCCTAAAACAATCTTGAAAACTAACAGGATCTAAAGCTGTAAAAAATCTACGCAAGGTGTCTTTTGAAGGTAAGCCATTAAGAAAAGTACCATGCGTTTTAAGCCAATCTATTTCCTGCTCTCCAAATAATAAAATACTATCCCATTCTTGACAATTACAAATTACAGCGCTTAAAGTCAATAATAATATATCTGATAAGGAATGCTTTAAATTACCTCTATAGGTACAACGTGGGTCTTTCAAGGTGCTAAAATGTGTTGACAGAAAATTCTTGTTAAATTTTGATTCAGAAGGAATATTCATTTTTTTTATTCTGCCAGATGGCAGAATAAAATAGAATTCAATACTAAAATAATATAAATTTTAATTTCTATCTAATTTTGAATGCTTTTGCCCTGCATATTGACCTTTTAGGTAAATTAAATCATTGTTATGGTTATATTTATAGATAATTTCACTTTTAGAGTGTTTATTATCTATTACTTCATTGATGATCTTATCGTTCTTAAATGTGTATTTAGTTGCGCGGTCATATTTAGTAAGGTTTTTTCTGCGATTAGCATACCTGTAAGAAAACATAAATGCCGTTTTAGTTTCGTCATTATAATTGTATATCTCTTTATTAGTAACAACATTACTATTGCTTATTTTTTCCAAGATTCTTCCCTTATTGTCGTATAATAATTCGTGAGTTTCTTTGGAGCGGTATTCCCTATCTTCTTTAATGAGTTTTGTAATTTTCGTTGAATCGAAATGAATTTCAACAATGTTTTTAATCAAATCAAGTTTACTTAAACTATCTAACTCATTAAATCCAAATTGTGGTTCAAACTCACTTATTTTAACACTTGTGACTTTCGTGTTATCTAATAGGTCGTTGTTATTATGATAGTCAAATGGAAGTTTGGGTTCTATTTGAGCAATTGATAGTAAAGAAAAAAACAAGGTTAAAACTGATAACATCGTTTTCTTACTAGTCTTGTAAACTTCATCATATTTTGATCTCAAAATAACGTTGAAGAATTCGTTTTTAGGAATACGGAAGGTTAGCGAAGGTTTAATTTGGTGCTTCATTTTTTTAAATTTTTAATTCTGCATGTTCCAAAACAGAGTTAGTTTAAAAAAATAGCGTGGAACAATGGAATATCTGCAAAAGAGGTACTGGTATACCTAAACACAAAACAAACCAAAGCCCACGCCGTGACGTGAGCATTTAGATTATTGTCTTTGTGTTTTAAAAAATTACCAGTTTTCTTTTGCAAGACTATAACAAACGCTATATCAATATTTTATTTAGTTCTTATTCTACTTCTATAATTCTCATATTTTATTAATGATTTAAATTATGTAATATTTACTATAAATATTTACCAATCCCCCTTACCTCTGCCTGTATTTCCTTTTCGGGGTATTGCTTATTATATCTTTCATCTAAACTACCATAAAAGACTTTTAGATTTCTAGCGGGCGTAGTATCAAAATCGTTAATTACTGTTGACCCCAAGACAGATAACTGATGTAAATTAGGCAATTTTTCTATAAACTTAATAGATTTTAGGTTTTTACAATTGGTTAACCTCAACACTTCTAATTTTTTCAACTGCCCTATTGAACTAAAGTCCTCTAAATTTGAACAGCCACTAATATCTAAATATTTAAGGTTAGATAATGCAGATATGTTTGAAATGTCTTTCAACTTTTTAAATGAACTGATTGTTAATGTTTGACATTCAGTTAAACTATCTAATTCATCTAAATTTTCACATCCCACTCCATGTAACCCAATACTCTTTAATTTTAATAGATCACCAATACCTTTAAGACTTTTTGTTTTACTACAAGAAATACCAATATTTTCAAGATTTGATAAATTAGATAAAGACGAGAAATCTTTTTCAGAAAACTCAGTCAAGCCAATTTTTTGTAAATACTTTAAACTCTGAATGTTTTTAATTTTCTTTAAATCAAAAGGAATATCTAATTCTACAATTTTAGATGGTATTAATTTAAAATCTATTTCATTACTGAGTGTTTGAATATGTAGTTGTTCTAGTTTTGTATAATTATAAAGAAAACTAAAATCTACATCAAAATCATAATAAACAACATACCAAGATAAAGATTTAAGAAAAGTTGTTTTCTTGAAAACTTCCAGAGCACTTTTTGGCATATTAGTAATAGGATCTATCTCAACTCTTAGTCCATTTAAATCATTATCGTGAATATTATGCCATATTTCTTCAGCATTTATATTATCGTCAAAAACAAGTAGTTTGCCGTATTCAGTTTCAGTTGTTTTCATTTCTCAATCAAAAGTTTTAGGTAGATCATATTTCTTCATTATTTCTTCCGCCTTCTTATAAAATTCAGGAGGGGCTATACCGTTTTTAATTTTATACCTTCCACCAACTGGGTTTACTTTATTTAATAGTTTAGCTAAAGAATTTTTAGCAGGATTTATTTGACCTCTATACTTCCTAAGTATTATATATTGCTCATAAATCTCTCTCTCGAATTTTAATGACCCTTTCATTTGATGAATAATTGGAGGGGCTTCCATCACATGGTCTTTCAATGTTCCTTTTTTTCCAAAGAAATGCTGTTTAAAGCGTTTAAACATGTCTTTCGATTGACCTACGTATCCTTTAACGTCATCACCATTCTTCACTACTAAATCATAAACGCCTTCGACTTTATCTGCTCCTTTCTTGAGTTTTTTACCCTGTTTTAAACCTGTTGCGATGATTCCTAATCCCGGAATCATTGCTGCAAAACTAAAAGCAGCATCACTATAATTTCCTCGGGCTAACGAAATAACGCCATTTGCTAAATCTGCAAATTCTCCAATCCCAGGAATTAAACCTACAACATCAAGTGCTGATTGAGTAGCATCTGCCCATTTTTCCCAAGTAGTTGGCTTACCTCCATTTTCTTCAGCATCATACCTGTTATTATTCTCCCACTTTACAACCTCATCTTTAGTTATAACAGGTAAATTTTGAAATTCTGGATTTGAACGATCTACAACATCTGGTGGATTTATACCTGAAAAATCGACATCCGGAAATGCTTTTTTTGCAGATTCTAATGTTCCTTCGAAAGTACCCGTATCGTTACTAAAGTAATAAACATCTTCTCCCCTTGAAGAAATCTCTTGTTTAAACTGAACAACTTTTATTGTACCATAAGCAGTAACTTGTGCAGATGTATTATACTTTACCTGCGCGATAGACTCGCCAACAGTAAGCAACTTATGCTTCACCTGCATTAAGGCTGTCCCGTCCTCATTATAGGTAACAATATTAGCGTCTTTATTCTGGTCTATAATTTCTCTATCTGGTAATTGAACAAATATTGAAGTTTCTCCGACAACTTTGCCTTTATGAATAAGTTGAAATGTATTCTTTCCCATAATCTTAATCGTCTTTATAATCTTCAGCGATAACTTCTAATGCGATTTTATCTTGTTCGGAAGAAATTACATAGTTCTCCAATTTATCATTTATTAAACGCTCATTCTTGTATAAGAAATCAATGGTTTTATCATTCAGATTTAAATCAATACTTTCTCCGATCATATTTTGAGATTCAATAACATAATAAATCTTATCTCCTAAATTATATTCTTCTAGTTCTACATCGTCTCTATCTGTTACATATTGACGAGTTATTTTTTGTTCTTCATCTGTCTCACTAACCCTAGTTGGCAGAACATTAACGGCACTCAAGTCGGTAACTTTCCAATTCTTTTCAAAGATAGTCTGCCCATTTTGTATCATGTAACCCGGAGAAACCGTGAAATATTCTTTTAGAGGTTGACTATCATCGGAAAAGTATTCATTAGTGAAATTCAAGCAAATAGCATCACCGAGTATAATAGTTCTACTCTTTCCATCGTAACGAATAGAAGAAATAACAAGTTTTAATTCTTTCATTTCTGTTGGATGAACACTCCATCGCATGATATCCATCTTCTTAGTAGATTCTATTGTGAAATTGAATAAACCACCAGTAAATTTAGTTGTTGGCCTGCCATTGGCATCAAAGCCTTTTTGTAAATCAAAATTAAAATTTAAGACCGTATATTCCTCATCATCTAAATACAGTTTAGTTTCTATACTCATTTATTAAATAATTATTTAGAAGTCCAAAGATATATTAAATAAGATTTTTGCCATATTCTCAGCACTATTTAATTTCTCTTTGACAAAGAAAGTGTAATATCATCCATATCTTTAATAAGGTTTTTAATTTTTTTCTGCTCATCTGCCCATTTTTGATTACTAACCATCTTGAAAAAATGATAAAGAACAACAATTGTAATTATTAATAGTAATACTAGATTTAAAATAAGAGTTCGCTCTTCAATAGTAAGTTCTTTTTTATAATTAAATGCATTGCTTACCATTTTGTAAAGAATTTCGTCAGTATAATATCTTGTTATATAAATACCTACTATTCCCAATATAATTAATTCAATTTTTTTAAAATTAGGGCTTTTCGTAATTTCTAACCTCCTTAAACCTATAACTCTTAATTCATTTGTCTCATCGTTATTATAGAATTCTTTCATTTTTTCAACTCTTTCTTTAATCCTATCATCATTCACCCAATCTTTAAAAGAAAACTTTACATTTTTATCTGAATACATATTAATACCTGTAGGATTTATCCAAAACCATTTGAATAAAAAATAATAGATATAAAATAAAAGAATTGGAAAAAACCATAGTAAATTATTGGTTTTAACAGCAATTACAAGACAGGGTAATACAATTAATAAAATTACCAAAAGCCCTTTCAACAACAACTTGTCTTGCTTTTCAATTTTAGTTTTATCAAAGTGTAGGTTAACATGACTAAATTTTTTGTTGTGTTCATCTAAGATGCAATCGAAATTTGTTCTCATTATTATTAATTTAATTATTAATGAAAACAAGTTAGTGAAATCGTTAAAAAATACTATAAGCAAATATGCCTACAAGCGTGAATAAAAAATGATTGTTCTCACAAAACGCGAAAATGACTAATAATTAGTGTCTATGAAAAATATGGTATTTATGAGGTTTTAAAGGTGTTTTTATGAGTGTCATTCTCTCCTTTAAATTCAACAAACATCTTCAGTATTAGTGTTTTATATCTTGAAATACGCTTTGTGATTTCTTCTTCAAAAACAATTTCATCATTTAAATTAATATTCTCATCTGCAAGACTATTTGTTATTCCATCTACTAATTTATCGAATTGATGTAACACACAATCATATAACATTTTGTCAACCGCAAGAAGTAGAGAAACAAACTCTAACCGTAAATTACTTAAATGCTCTAATATTTCAGCGTTAATCTTAGATTTATCACCTGCTGACGAACTTTTATTAGTTTTCAATCTTGATAAAGAGGAATCAATATTTTCAAAAAAAGTAAAAAATTCATCAAATTTGGATTCTATGATGATTAGTTTATACCAATCTAATTTAAGGTTTTTCTCATCTTTTTTCAATTGATACCAATAAATATAAAAAGAAAAAGAAAGAGTACTAGCAGCAATAATTATAGTGCACCACTTTTCCGCGAGTTCAAGTTTAGATAGCTCAACAATTAAAAAGTTCCCTATCATAAAGCATTGTTTTCTCTTAATATTCTATCTATCGCATCATGTAAAGGTTTTTCATATTTATAATTCCCTTCATTAACAAACTCATATTTTTTCCAAAAACCTTCTTTACCAAGTTTAATTACTACGTTAATTAATAATTCTTCAAAAAAAGACGGATTAATAGAAAATAAGTTTGCTGGAATTTTAAAAATAATTTTATCATTATCTTTTTCGAGCTCATCAAACTTAGAATCTTTTCTTACATATTTACCCTTATCCCTACCTGTAAAGACTTTAGCACCTTTTGTTCTGTACTTTTCTAATTCAAAAATCGCTTGCTTCATAAAATATCATCTTTGCTTATTAGTATTTGAGCACTAATAATAGTGCCAGGAAAGTGATTTGGAACAAATTTAACATATTTTGGGTCAGGTTTGTCAGATATGTCACCCGAGTTATTGAATGTCATAACTTTAAACCTGTCATCATCTTTCATTTTTTCTTTAGTTTCATATGTTCCATCGAATACAATAGAGGTGTTTCCTGATAACAATGCTAATCGTGAAATATTATCAAACTTCCCTCCTTCACCTTTCAAACTAAAAAAACTTTCTATAAATTTTATAGACCCATTGCCTCGCTTAGCGTTCTTTTTTGGCGAAACTGATGTTACTTGCTCTTGTAGAGCATATAATGTCCATAATGTCTCTTCTTTAATTTTATTGCCAAAAAAATTGTTCGAAGTATATTTCTTTGATAAATCTTCCATCCGTTCAACTATATCTTTTCTAGAGCAATTGGGATCTTTAAATTTGTCATAAATAGTTTGTCCAAAATTAAGTATGACTAAATTAAAGATCCCATATTGTTCTTTACCCACACCATGCTCTTGAAAATAACCAATTGAAAATCTATGTTCATCAGTTGAATGTTCTTCTGCGTTAATTAAGATTTCTCCTATAATTATACTCAAATTTTCAATACTGTCTCCTGTAAGTTCCTTATTCATCCTTTTAAGACTATCAATTACATATTGAACCATATCAGTAACATCTTTTTCTTTTTTTTCAATATTGAATAAATTATTGGCTGTTGAGTTTTTTTTAAACTCACAAAGAGGATAAGTAACTATATCGTCATATTCAATTTTGGCGTTTCTATGCACCGCAAATGAGCCAATAGAAAACAATAATTTAGCAACATTTTTATTAGTTATCTTTATACTTTTAACTCTTTTCAGGAGACTATAACTGGGATATTTTTCTGAAAGTTCTTTTGAATATTTGAAAATATCTCTTAACAGTATATCTAAATATAATTGAGCACCAACATGAACTGTTTTCGTTATGGAATAATCCAATTTTAAAAATCTGACTTTGTTATGATAAATAGAATTAATTACATTTTTAATAAACTCAAAACTTTGATCTGCGTTTTCAACCAAAGAAAATACCTTCGGAACTTTAAGGGTCTTTACTTTCTTGAATCTCTGTTGACTGGTGAAAAAAGGAGATAAGACATCTGTCTTATCACAATCGACTATATATTTAAGGCTATCAGAAAGCAAACTATATTTTATATCTGCTATGTTCTCATTAGAATTATAACTGTTTACCTTTTGATTAAGTTGTTTTCTATTAGCATACTTTCTACTTACTTTCTTTCTGTGCCTTGCTTTTGCTAGTTGATCTTTTGCCTTTTTTTTATTCTTCAAATGAATTTATTTTTTTAGGAATTTAAACCCTGTTTTTTAGTTTAAACTCTCTTTGCTAATTTAAAATTAAAGAGGGTATTCTAATATAAAGATATAGCAATTCATTCTTATTATAACTAAAACAATTTTGATTGCCAGGAATAATGAACCGCTATGTTATTATAATATCTATTCCTAATCTGCTTTGCAATCATACTAAATAAGTCTTTTTCAAACCTGTTAGGCTTTCCTGTTAAGAGAGACTTTCTTAAGACTTCAAATCTAATTGGATTTTTTTTTTTTTAAATGTTTTAAGCCTTTATTTGATAATAAATGGCTAAGATCTTTTTGCATTGAAATATCTTCGCCCGTAACAAGACAAACTTTATTCCTTTTTTGGATAACGAATACTTCTATACTTGAATGTGTATTTATTACCCTATTTCTATTTTTAAAAAGTTGTGTATTTATTACCCTGCTTTTTAAGAATTGAAGTCTTATTTTTTCTTTTAAATTTTGTGAGTTATTTGAGATTATTTCAGATAATTTTCTCTTCGGTCCAAATCTTTTGTTAGGTTTTAAATCAACTAACCAGTAATTGTTGTTTCTATAATTAGGTAAGTTCTTTTTTTGAGGTTTTGTAAGTTTTGTTTTTATAATTGTTTCATCATAGTAAGTAATGCCATCAAACTTATTTAAAACTAATTCTAAGCCTTTATGAAGGTTTTCAGGTAAATCTACTAAGGTTTTTATTCCTAAATCATTTAATGATTTCATACGTGAGAAATCAACCTCTATTCTGATTGTGTTTGTATTCATTCCGTACTGCCATGATTTATTGTATATTTTTAATCTAAAATCATTAAATACTGCTTGCATAGTCTAAACCTTGTTTGCCGATATAGTTTAATAGCATTTTTTCTGTACTATGCGCCGTTATTCTCATTATTAGGGCGGTTGGTAGCTCTCCATATAAGTTAGTGGCAAAAGAACGCCTACAAACGTGAGAACCTATTAATTCATTCTTTGGATAGATACCGTCTATTGCTCTTTTGAAACCTTTAGCGATGTAATTCCCTTTTTTGTCTTTAGGTCACTAGCATCCGAAAGTCAAAATTTAAAAAAGCCTGAGAATCCCGTATTTTAGTTTTGCGAACAAAAAATACAATTTATGGGACTCTTCAAGCGCACTAAAAATACGAACAAGCCATTAATCCGCCAAATCTTAGATT
>CALGLR010000004.1 GCA_937959395.1 uncultured Flavobacteriaceae bacterium
CATTGAATAATTAGACGTAGCTTTTTAGCGAAGTCAAATAATTAAAACGAAGCATTGAATAATTAGACGTAGCTTTTTAGCGAAGTCAAATAATTAAAACGAAGCATTGAATAATTAGACGTAGCTTTTTTAGCGAAGTCAAATATTAAAACGAAGCATTGAATAATTAGACGTAGCTTTTTTAGCGAAGTCAAATAATTAAAAAACCTTAAATCATATTATAGATTTAAGGTTTTTTTATTTTTAATCGTTATTTTTTGCATATTATAGTTTAAAAAGTACAAAAAACTGTTAATTGTTGTGTCATTTTGTGAAATAGCTTGTTGGTTTTCTATTTTTATAGAAACTAAGCCTTATGAAACCAATTAAATCCCTTACACTATTAATAATCATATCTTTATTTTTAAATTGTTCGTCTTCTTATAAATTACAAAAAGAATCACCTTTAAAATTTCATAAAATAGAAGTTCAAGAATGGACTGCAAACAATAAAAGCGGAGATTCTGGTATAAAGATGTATTTTATACTTCCTAGTGATATAGATACAGTATTAGATAGCGTGTATTATAATAATTTAAAAACGAATATATACAAAGGGAGAAACAACAATACGTATTTTGCTAATTTCAAAGTCGAGTCAAAAAGAAAACGAACTCAAAATAATCAATTTCCTTTTGTTTTAAAAAGCAACGAATGCGTAGTAAGTTATATTCAATTTGGTAAAACAAAATACTTTAAGTATTCTAGCGTTAAAGTAAAGTCATAGTAGATCATTAAGTACTAATTTTTGATTCTCTATCTTTATAAAAACAAATAGAATGAAATTACTTAAGATTTTTAGTTTAACATTGCTTTCATCCCTTATTTTACAATGCTCTTCTGCGCAAAAACTTCAAAAAGAAGCACCAATTTCTATTAATAAAATTGAGGTCCAACAATGGATGGCTGGAATACAAGGAGGTGGTGCTGGAATTAATATGGAAATTCAAGTTCCTGAAAAAGTAAACATAAAATTAGACAGTGTTTTTTTTAGAGGTTTAAGAGCAAAAGTGATGCCAGCTAGAACAGATTATATTGCTAAATTTATTTCTGCCGAAAACCAGAAAAAAGATGTGGTAATGAGTAATAAACCAAATGCCGAACATGGTAATGAATTGCCAGTAATTATTCAAAAATCGCCTTTTGAGTTGAAGAATAATGAATGTGTTATTAGCTATAAAGAAGCAGGAGCAATAAAATATTTTAAGTATTCTAATGTCGTAGAGAAGCCTAGACAAGATCTTCCAAGTGCTCCTCCAAGAAATCAAAACGACTAAAAATACTTTTTTAGCTGTCCTTAATTCAATACTTTTAGTCCTAAACTTTTACAATTCACTTTGAGCATTTTAAAAAAGTTCTTTAAAGACACAATTATTTATGGCTTGGCTACTGTCTTGCCACGTTTAATGAATATAATTTTAGTTAGATTACATACTAGTAAACTAGAAACTACTAGTTATTCAGATAATACTACTTTTTACGTCTATGCAGCCTTTTTCAATGTCTTGTTAACCTATGGAATGGAAACTGCTTTTTTTAGGTTTTTTAGTAAGTCTGAAGAAAAAGATAAGGTATTCTCAACAACTTTTATAAGTTTAATTGTAACCACAATTCTCTTTTTAGTTTTTGTATTACTATTTAATGAGCAATTAGCGAATTGGATGGGAATTGATATTACTTATTTCAACTTATTAATAGGTTTGTTAGTACTAGATACTATAGTAGTTGCACCGTTTGCTTATTTAAGAGCAACAGGTAGACCAATAAAATTCACATTAATTAAAATTGCTAATGTTTTAATTTTTGTTGTCTTAAACTACTTTTTTCTATGGGCTATACCTAAGTATGGAATAGAATTCCCAAGTTATGATTCTTCAGATTTGGTAAAGTATATTTTCATTGCTAATTTATTTGCAAGTATTGCAACATTTTTATTATTAACACCTTATTTCTTTAAAGTAAAATTACAATTTAGTACAACGATATTTAAAGAGCTTTTAAATTATGGTTGGCCAATAATGTTCGCTGGTTTAGCTTATGTTATTAACGAAAATTTCGATAAGTGGATTTTGCCAGACTTATTAGGGAAAGATATAAATGGAGCTTATAGTGGTTGTTATAAAATCGCAGTATTTATGACCATATTTATTCAAGCTTTTAGGTTGGGTGCTGAGCCTTTTTTCTTTAATCATTCAAAAGAAAAAAACGCTAAAGTAACCTATGCTTTAATTATGAAATACTTTGTTATAGTAGGAAGCTTAATGTTGGTTTGCATTATTTGCTATCTAGATCTTTTTAAAGCAATACTTGTAACAGATGAAAGTTATTGGATAGCCATAGATATTGTTCCAATTGTTCTATTAGCTAATCTATGCTTAGGGATTTATTTCAATCTTGCAATTTGGTATAAACTAACAGACAAAACGCGTTATGGAATGTATTTATCCATAATTGGAGCTATTATTACTATTGTTTTCAATGTAGTTATGATAGAGAGAATAGGTTTTATCGCTGCTGCATGGGCGACGTTAGCTGCTTATGGTATCATGATGATGCTATCTTACTATCTTGGCCAGAAACATTATCCAGTACCATATGACTTAAAAAAAATAGTAAGCTATATATGTTTGGGGATTCTCTTATCTGTAATAGCTTTAAAGACTAATGGGAATTATTATATAAACACTGTCTTAGTTTTCTTATTTTTGATAATTGCTTTTTTATTAGAGAAAAAAGAACTGAAACAATTACTAAAGAAATAGAATGAAAATAAAAATAATAAATAAATCCAATCATCCTTTACCGCATTACGAAACGATTGCGTCTGCAGGAATGGATTTAAGAGCCAATATTTCTGAAAGCATAACATTAGAGCCAATGGAGCGAGCTATAGTCTCTACAGGCTTATCTATAGAGCTTCCTATTGGTTTTGAAGCTCAAGTAAGACCTAGAAGTGGTCTAGCAGCAAAAAAAGGAATTACAGTGCTTAATGCGCCAGGAACAGTAGATGCAGATTATAGAGGTGAAATAGGAGTGATTTTAGTTAATCTTTCAAAAGATACTTTTATAATAGAAAACGGAGAACGAATTGCTCAGTTAATAATAGCAAAGCACGAACGTGCTGAATGGGAAGAAACAGTAGCTTTGTCTGAAACCTCTAGAGGAGAAGGTGGTTTTGGTAGCACTGGAGTGAAGTAAATTCCTGCGGAGGCAGGAATCTCATGAATTTGAGTTTATTTGTAAAAATGTAAATGAATCAATTGCTAGTTTAGCTAAGTGAAATTCATGTAAAGAGATGAATAAAGTTTAATTAAAAGATTTCCGCCTTCGCGGAAACGAAAATAAAAATTTTCGATGAAAATAATAGTACCAATGGCAGGTCGTGGTTCACGTCTTCGCCCACATAGTTTAACTGTACCAAAACCATTAATTCCAGTAGCAGGACAACCTATTGTTCATCGCTTGGTAAAAGATATTGCAAAAGTATTAAATGAGCCCATTGAAGAAATTGCTTTTATTTTAGGAGATCCAGCTTGGTTTGGAGAAGAAGTTGTTTCTAGTTTAGAAGCTTTAGCAAAAAGCTTAGGAGCTAAAGCATCAATATACAGGCAAGATCAACCTTTAGGTACAGGACACGCCATAATGTGTGCTAAACCATCATTATCTGGCCCAGCAGTGATTGCTTATGCAGACACATTAATTAGAGCCGATTTTGATTTAGATCCTGAAGCAGATGCTGTAATTTGGGTAAAACAAGTAGATCAACCAGAAGCTTATGGTGTTGTTAAATTAAACGAGAAAAAAGAAATCGTTGAGCTTGTCGAGAAATCTAAAGAGTTTGTAAGCGATTTAGCGGTTATAGGTATTTATTACTTTAAAGATGTGGCTGTTTTAAAAGAAGAACTTCAAAAAGTACTAGATAATAATATTATTCATGGCGGAGAATATCAAATTAACGATGGTATTATTGGGATGATGAATAGAGGTAAAGTATTTAAAACGGGAGAAGTTTCAGAATGGATGGATTGTGGTAATAAAGAAGTAACCCTAGAGACAAATACTAGAATGTTAGGGTTTTTAAAAGCAGATCAAGAAGAACAACTCATTGCTAATTCAATTCAAAAAACCAATTCTAATATTATAGAACCTTGCTATATTGGAGACAACGTTATTTTAAAAAATGCATCAATTGGACCTAATGTTTCAATCGGAAATAATTGTGTAATAGAGGATTCCAATATAAAAAATAGCCTAATACAGTCTAATACTACCATAAAAAATGCTACCTTAGACGACGCTATGATTGGTAACCATGTTAATTATGATGGACATTTTACAAAAATTAGCATTGGTGACTATTCTGTTTTGGAATAATTGTTTCCCTATAAATCGGTAATTTCATAATGGATAAAGACTAAATCACTTTTGGAACAACTTTTGAATTAGTTTCAAAATATAATTAAGATTCCCTTTTTTAAGGGAAGTAAACATGAAAAAAACGCTATACATTTTAATTTTTTTCTTCGGAACTCTTCTCGTTCCTCAAATAAGTGTTGCTCAGGTCGACTATAATAAACCGCCAGATGATGATTTAGGAAATAACACTGATGCTTTCCAAGAATCCTTTTTCGAAGCGTTAAAACAAAAAGCAATTGAGAATCATGATCGTGCAATTGTAGCTCTAGAAAAATGTATTGCGATAGATAATTCGCAAGCCATCTTGTATTATGAGCTAGGTAAAAATTATAATAAACTAAAGAATTTTGGAGCTGCTGAAGATGCGCTTAAAAAAGCAATAAATAAAGAGCCCGATAATGAATGGTATCTAGACGAATTGTATGAAGTTTATGTCCTTCAAAAAGATTATGATAAAGCGATTAAAACAGTAAAGCAGTTAGTTAAATATCATCCAGATTATAAGGAAGATTTGGCTTCTATATATTTACGAACTAAACGCTATAAAGAAGCTTTAAAAATTCTTGATGAATTAGATGAAGAATTGGGAGTTTCTGATGTTAGAGATCTCATGCGTAATCAAGCTTACACAGCAACAGGTAATAAGAAAGAACGTATAGAAAACTTAGAAGAACGTGTCGATAAAGATCCTAATTCTGAAGCTAATTATTTAAAATTAATTTTCCGCTACAGCGAAAATAATGAAAAAGAAAAAGCTTTTGAAACTGCAAAAAAATTATTAGATATAAACCCAAAATCACAATTAGTTCATTTAGCATTGTACAAATTCTATTTAGATGAAAATAAGCCTGAAAAAGCAATTGAATCTATGAAAATAGTATTGTCGAGCACAAAGATTAAGCCTGAGTCGAAAATAAAGGTCTTAGCTGATTTCGTGAAATTTGTTTCAAAAAATGAAGCTTACGAAGGAGAACTTGTTGCTATAACATCTAAGCTTACAGAAACTGAAACAACAGGAAAAACCTTTGTGGAGATCGCGCAATATTATTTGGTGAAACAAGACAAGGTTAAAGCTCTAGATTATTATGAGAGAGCATTAAAAATTGAGCCTAATAATTTTGGAATACTTAGAAATATTTTACTTCTACATATTGATTTAGGAAATGATGAAAAAGCTGAAAAATTAAGTGATTCAAGTTTAGAGCGATATCCATCTCAACCCGTTTTATATCTTATAAATGGGGTCGCTCTTAATAACTTAAAGAGATATGAAGATGCCGTTGAAAGTCTTGAAACAGGATTGGATTATATTATTGATAGTATAAAAACGGAAATCGACTTTTATAAACAATTAAGTAAAGCACATACTGCCTTGAACAATTTAGAAAAGGCAAAAGCGTTTAATGAAAAAGTAAAAAAGTTAGAATTCTCAAATTAATGATCGTTAAAAAATCTATTTCAATAGTATTTATTGTTTTACTATTCTTTTTTTCTGCATGCAAATCTGCAAAAGTAAACAGCAATGGTGCATTAAATACTAAGATATCTACAAAGCAAGTTATAAAAAACAGCAATAAGTCTAAATCTAAATTTAAGACGCTTAGTGGTCGTATTAAAATAGAATTGCAAGAAGAAAATAAATCGCAATCTTATTCGCTATCTATGCGAATGGAAAAAGACAAAACGATTTGGATGAGCAAATTAGGAATAGTAAAAGCTATAATTACGCCTACGCGTGTTGCTTTCTATAATAAATTAGATAATACTTATTTTGATGGTGATTTTGCTTTTTTAAGCGATTTGTTGGGTATAGAGTTAGATTTTTATAAAGTTCAGAGTTTACTTTTAGGAGAGCCACTTTTTGAATTAAACGAGAAAGAGTATGAAGCTTCAGTCCATGAGAAATCATATATGCTAACTCCAAAAAAACAACAGGAATTATTTGAATTATTTTTGCTGTTTAACCCTTCTCATTTTAAAATGGATTCTCAGCAAATTACTCAAGATAAGGAAGGAAGACATTTGGAAGTAAATTATAAAACGTATCAAAACATTGAAGATGAAATTTTACCAGAGCATATTAAAGTAAATGCTTTAGAACAAGGAGAATCATTAATTATAAATTTAGAGTTTAAAAGTATAGAACTTAACAAAAAAATGAATTTTCCATTTAAAATACCTTCTGGTTTTAACGCTATAGAATTTTAATAATGAAATGTAACGCGTTTATATCGAAAACAGTTCTTATTGCACTTGTTTTGTTGCTTAATTCCACTTGCGTACTAGCACAAAGTAAAAAGCAACAAGCGCTAGAAGAGCGACGTGTAGAATTAAGAAGGGAGATTAAGAAAATTAATGAATTACTCTTCAAAAACAAGTCTAAAGTTAAATCGCAAATTTCTGTTATAGAAGATGTAAATTACAAAATAGGTGTTCGTAAAAATCTAATTAAAGTTACGAATCAACAAGCTAATTTATTAACTAGGGAGATTAATACCAATCAAAAAAACATTTCAAAACTACGAGAAGATTTATCTAGTTTAAAGTCAAATTATGCGAAACTTTTAGAAAAGGCTTATAAAAACAAAAGCAAGCAAAGCCGTATCATGTTTTTATTGTCTTCTGAAAATTTTAAACAAGCTTATAAAAGGTTGCAATATATTAATCAGTATGCAGATTATCAAAAAGAACAAGGAGAGTCTATAAAAACGAAAACAGAAGAATTAAAGGCGATTAATGCAACGTTGCTAAAACAGAAGGAAGATAAAAATAAATTAGTAGTAGAGAATAGAGGAGTCCAACGAGAGTTAGAATCAGAATTGGGCCAGCATAAAGATTTAATGAAATCTATAAAAAAGGATTTAGGTAAGTTTTCTAATCAAATTCGTCAAAAACAAAAAGAGGCTCAAAAAATAGATAAACAAATAGATAAAATTATTCGCGATGCTATTGCAAAATCTAATAAAAAAGCTGGAAAATCTTCAAAAGCATCTGGGTTTGCTTTAACAGCAGAAGCTAAAGCTTTAGCAAATAGTTTTTTCGCTAGTAAAGGCAAATTACCTTGGCCAGTAGAAAAAGGTATAGTAAAATTAAGATATGGTAAACAGCGTTCTCTATTTGACCCAACAATTACTATAAATAGTAATGGTGTTAGAATAGCAACTGAAAAAGGAGCACAAGTTCGCGCCGTTTTTAATGGGAAAGTATTAGCAGTTCAACAAATAAAACGTGGAAATTTAATGGTATTGATCCAGCACGGTAATTATATTACTACTTACAAAAACTTGTCTAAGGTTATAGTTAAAAAGGACGATAACGTTACCACAAAACAAGTTATAGGAGAGGTTTTTACTAATAGAAGTACTGGTCAAACCTTACTAAGTTTTAGTGTTTTTAAAGAAAATAAGACCCAAAATCCTTCTTCGTGGATTTATAAGATGTAAATTCCTGCATAGGCAGGAATCTCAATAAAACCAAAGAACAATAATTCCGAAGAGTTTACCCCTATAGCTCAGATTCAAAAGAAATTAATTATTTAATTAAAAAGTTTTGAGGTCAATATGATTCCTGTTTGTGTAGAAATAAAACTTATTCAAATAGTGCTTTTAACTCAGTAGCATCTTCTGGTCTCATTTTTTTAGCAAGTACTAAGCTTAATTGTTTTCTTCGTAAAGCCGCTACGAAACGGTCTTTTTCTAAGTCGGTTTCTGGGGTAATTTCAGGAATTCCTACTGGTCGTCCTGTTTCATCTACTGCAACAAAGGTGTAAATGGCTTCGTTTGCTTTCGTTTTTAAGCCAGACTCGCGGTCTTCTATCCAAATATCCATAAATACTTCCATAGAGGTTTTAAATGCACGAGAAACCTTAGCTTCTATGGTAACAACACTTCCTAAAGGAATAGCACGATTAAAAGAAACATGGTTTACAGCAGCTGTAACAACTATTCGCCTAGAATGTCTTCTTGCGGCAATTCCTGCAGCACGATCCATCCTGGCAAGTAACTCGCCACCAAATAAATTATTAATAGGATTGGTTTCTCCAGGTAAAACCATATCGGTCACTACCGTTCGAGATTCTTTAGGGGTTTTTGGGCTCATTAAATTTTTATTAAAATTTATTCTCGAGTAGTCGGGAAACTCATTAAAAAATTACTTTACATAAATATATAGCATTTATATATTATGAGGCTTAATTTAATATGGAAAAAGAAAGAAATCTATGTATGGTTAAAAATAGAGAGGTATTAAAAAGAGGAAAAGATAATCTTAATTCAATTTTTTAACTAATAACCATGCATCTCGGTTATCATTACTTTTAATAGACCATAATGCTTTTAAAGCTTCAGATCTGCTTTCATAACTAGAATAAACCACTTGGTGCAATCCAAATTTGTTTACACCTATTTTTCTAGCGCTATACCCTTTATTAAGTAATTGATTTACCTTTTTCGTTGAGTTTTCTTCAATACGATAAGCACCAGCAACAACGTGATAGTTTCCAGTTTGCTTCTCAATATTTAAAGTAAGAGTTGGTAATGGATTACTAATTACAAAAGTAGCTTTTTGAATTTTACTTTCTAGCTGAGAGTTTGCTTCTTGCTGTGCTATTTTGTTGTGCGTTTCAATGGTATTAACATAATAACCAGACATTCCTAAACCACCAAGAGTTAGAGCAATAAGTGCAACAGCAGCATATTTTAAATATGGACGTGCCTTACGTTTTTCAGGCGTAATAGTTATAGGCGTTTTTTCTTCAATAACTTTAACCTCTTCTTTAAGAGTTTCTCTTATTAAAACAGGTTCTTCTCTAGTTATTAATGGAGAAAACACTTGAGATAAACCAAAAGCATCAGTTAGATAGTTTAAGTTATATGAAGGTTCAAAAGTGATTTTACCTTCGTTATTGAACATTAAATCACCAATGTTGTCAAAAGAAAGTGTCTCCCCTTCGGTTAAAAAGGACTTTAAAGAATTAACTCGTTTTTGAATTTTTTTAGAAGCAACTGCAAAAGGAACTTTTTCTATATCTGCGATATAGTTTGCTAACAAACCATCATTGTGCTTTATCTGCTCATTAAAAGAAATTATTTTCTTTGGCGGACAAAAGGCATGTGTGGTCTCATGTATCTTAGCAGAAACATGTTGTGTTATAAAAGCGCCAAATTCTGGTACGATAACGCACTCATATCTATATAATAAATCACTTATGTAGTTTTCTAGTTGCATTTAAACAAAGTTAAAATTTTTAACCCAAAAATAAAATTTTAAGCCTATTAATTATTCGCAGCCATAAAATGATGTATTTTCGAGCCTCAATTTAACACGCTAAAATGTCTGAAAACGACTTAATTTATATTCTTGCCCTTCAACACGTTTCGAGAATTGGTGACACTATAGCCAAAAAACTAATTGCCCATTGCGGTTCTGCTGAAGGCGTATTAAAAGAGAAAAAACAAAATTTGTTAAAGATTGATGGAATAGGAGCTATCACCATAAGCGATTTATATGCCCAAAATCACATTGAAGCCGCTATGGCTGAACTTGAATTTATTAAAGCTGAAAGTATTAAATGTCAATATTTTAAAGATGAAGATTATCCTGAGCGTTTAAAGCATTGTATTGATAGTCCTTTATTGTTGTTCTCTAGCGGAACTATTAATTTAAATAAAAAACATGTTATTAGTATTGTTGGTACTCGAAAAATTACAACTAGTGGTATTGCGTTTTGTGAAAAATTAGTTGAAGATTTAGCCATTTATGATCCCATAATTATTTCTGGTTTTGCTTATGGAACAGATATAACAGCTCATAAAGCGGCTATAAAACATAAATTACAAACAGTTGGGTGTTTAGCACATGGTTTAAACCAAATTTATCCAAAAACGCACAAAAAGTACGTCGCAGAAGTAGAAAATAATGGTGGGTTTTATACCGATTTTTGGAGCAGTGATGCTTTCGATAGAAACAATTTTTTAAAACGGAATAGAATAATTGCGGGGATAAGTGAGGCAACTATAGTAATAGAATCTGCAGAAAAAGGAGGAAGTCTCGTAACCGCAGATATTGCTAATTCTTATAATAGAGACGTTTTTGCGGTTCCTGGTCGTACTACAGATTCACTTAGTATTGGGTGTAATAATTTAATAAAACAACAAAAAGCACATTTACTTTCTACACCTTTTGATGTGCCTTATATATTAAATTGGCAATTGGAAAAAGAGCAACAACCTGTAGTTCAAAAGCAACTGTTTGTTGAGTTGGATACTGATGAAAAAGCAGTATACAATTACCTAAAAAATCATAACAAAGAGTTATTAGATACTATTGCAATTAACTGTAAGCTTCCCACTTACAAAACGGCGAGTATACTTTTGAATATGGAACTTAAAAATGTGGTAAGACCTCTTCCTGGAAAATTGTTCGAAGTCGTATAAAGGTATCGTACTGAATTTTAATATAATTTGCTTTAAGAAGAAGAACAATACATTCTTAGAAATTCCTTAAATTGCAGTTATCCTCTACATGAGAATATTTTTGCTAATTAGCATTACTAATCAACCAAATGCTTTTATAATGTTAAAAAAAGCACTTTTAGGAATTATCATAATATGCATAATGTTATTGCTTTATTATGCATGGAAAATTGATTATGTATACATTCAAAATGTACAGCTTATATTATTATTAAGCATATTATTGTATCACTTTCTTATCGATAAAAAAAAACGCAGTGTATTTATAGCTGTTTTTATGTGTTTTATACTAAATGGTTTTTTTTTGATAACCTTTAACTACACCAATCAAACAAATCATAATTATTTATTAATAGGAAATTTAATAGGTCTAATTGGATTTGTAATAGTACTGTGGCATATCATTAAATCAAAAAAAATTAGATTAAGTATTTCGAAGTATTCTTTATTAATTGTGTTTACGTTAATTATAGATGGTTTTATTATTTATTCTTATTTAAATATGATGGCTGCTAATAATATATATATAAGTCATACGCAATTAAGTGTATTCTTTCCTATTATAAAACTAATACTTATTAGCATCATTATTTTCTATTATCTATCGAATAAGAATTTAAAAGCATCATTAATTCTAATTTCTATGTTATGTTTTTTATTATCTGAAATTGCTCAGATCTGTCAATTTTTATTTTTTATAAACGGAAATCTTCAGGCATTAGTAATATTAGATGTAGGACTCTATGTCTTTGCAATATATTTGTTACATCAATATTTTACTAACGTAGAGAATGAACATGCTAAATTATATTAGTACCCAACTTTTTCTCTAACTCTTTGAAGTACTTCATTAGCAACTAATCTTGCTTTTGTAGCGCCTTTGGTTAGTGCTTCATCAATTGCGTTTAGATTATCCATATAATAATTATAGCGTTCTCTCTCGTTAGAAAAACGTTCTAAAATTAATTCATATAAAGCT
The DNA here is from genome assembly GCA_937959395.1 of uncultured Flavobacteriaceae bacterium. Lineage (GTDB taxonomy): Bacteria > Bacteroidota > Bacteroidia > Flavobacteriales > Flavobacteriaceae > JAHDGB01. The sequence continues at coordinate 11,908 of CALGLR010000004.1, forward strand.
TGTTTAGCATGGCCATAACCATAATTTCCATTTTCATAATTGGATTTCATTGTTTCTATTTCTTCTTCTGAAGCTAATTGGCTATATATCGCAAAACAATTACAAGTATTCCATTCTTTAGGATCTTCAAGAGCGGTACTATCTGTCTGAATAGTCATTATTTGCTTGCGCAATTTTTTTTCTGGTAAAAATAGATCTATTATATTCCCTTTGCTTTTACTCATCTTTGCACCATCTGTTCCAGGGATAAGCATTGTGTTTTCATGTATTTGTCCTTTAGGTAAAATAAAAGTATCTCCCATTTTAGCATGAAAGCGTGAGGCCACATCGCGAGTCATTTCTATATGTTGTAGTTGATCTTTTCCAACAGGAATAATTTCTGCATCATACAATAAAATATCTGCAGCCATTAACATAGGATAAGTAAATAATCCTGAATTAACATCTTCTAAACGATCAGCTTTATCCTTAAAACTATGCGCTAATGTTAAGCGTTGGTATGGAAAAAAACAACTTAAATACCATGATAATTCGGTAACTTGAGCCACATCACTTTGTCTATAAAACACCGTTTTTTCTACATCTAACCCAAAAGCCAACCAAGTAGCAGCAGTAGAATACGTGTTATTGCGTAATGTTTGTGGGTCTTTAATTTGTGTTAATGAATGCATATCTGCGATAAACAAAAACGATTCATTTTTAGTGTTTTTGGCCATTTCTATTGCTGGTAATATCGCCCCTAATATATTTCCTAAATGTGGTGTTCCTGTACTTTGTATTCCTGTTAATATTCTTGCCATAGTATTCCTCGCGCAGGCGGGGATCTTTTTAAATTATGCTAAAAATATTTTTAAGAATTGATCTGTACCTAATAATAATGTTTAGCGGAAATCTTATTTAATTAAACTGTAATTATTTTTTTCTAAATTAAAAAACAAAGGTAAATCTTTTCTTGTAGTCACTCAATAAATTTAGTTAGATTTGAAATCTATGATTGTTTTTAAAAAAATATTCTGGTTAATCTACCGTATTTGGTTTTATATTCTCGTAGCTATTCCAATAATTGTGATGCTACCATTGCTTTTAATTTCGATACTTAAAGAGAGTTGGTATCCTTTTTTCTTTAAACTTGCACGTATCTGGGCGCGTTTTATTTTAATAGGAATGGGGTTTAATACCAAAGTTGAAAGAGAAGAGGATATTCACCCCAAAAAGAGTTATATGTTTGTTGCTAATCATACTTCTATGATTGATATTATGTTAATGCTTACTGTGGCTAAAAACCCATTTGTTTTTGTTGGCAAAGCAGAATTAGCAAAAATGCCTTTAGTAGGTTTCTTTTATAAACGAACCGCTATTTTAGTAGACAGGAAAGATCCAGAAAGTCGTCAAGCAGTGTTTTTAAGTGCTCAGCGTCGTTTAAATCAAGGGTTAAGTATATGTATATTCCCAGAAGGATTAGTGCCAGAGGAGTCAGTATTACTAGCCGATTTTAAAGATGGAGCTTTTAGATTAGCAATAAACCATCAAATCCCTATTGTACCAATAACATTTGCTGATAATAAGAAGCGCTTTTCTTATACTTTCTTTAGTGGAGGGCCTGGACAAATGCGAGTTAAGATTCATAAGTTTATTAAAACAAAAGAACTGGTTATTGATGAGACAAAATCATTAAATGAAAAAGTAAGAACGATCATTTTAGAACAATTAAGAGTATTCGATAGTAAGTAATACCAATTACAACTTAAAACAAGCCATATAATTCAAATTAGTTACGTCTCGTTTAAAATTATAATTGGTATAATATTTATGTAATTGAAACAAAGTAAAAATTAAAAAAGCTGTTCCTGGCATAGAACAGCTTTTTTCATCATTGCTTCCTCGAAAATATCGAGATTAAGTAATAGTCTAACTACTAAAAAAACTTAAAACTTAAAATTTATAACTCAAACCAGTGTAAATACCTAGTATAAATGGATTAAAGTTACCTGCGGTATCATCAAATGCATTTATTTGGTACTTAAAAGTTGGTTCTAAGTTAAGTTTGAAAGCTTTAGAAAAATCGTAACCTATTCCTAGGCCAATATTTGTACTAAAGCTAATTTCATTAATATTATTTACGGTTCCAATTTGCGTAGTGGTCCCTCTTAATTCTGTAGATACATCATTATTTCCTAAAATAAATGTACTCATACCTCCAATGACATTAACACCAAAACGTTTATTAATAAGAGCATATTCTAATTCAACAGGAATTTCTACATAATTAATTTGTTGTTTTAAACTTGTTGTTTTAAACTCTTGAGGTGAAAAAGATTCGAATTGATTTGTATTAATTTTTTCACCACTAACAACAGCTATATTTGTTCCATTTACACTGAAAGAAGGCATTTCTAAGTTTTTTAATGTATTTGGTCCTCTACCACTGTTTGCTACACTTTCATAGATTACAACATTATCTGTGTCATAACCTAAGTTTAAAGAGTTAACACCAGATCTTATTTTTAATTTGTCATTAATGGCGTAACCAACGTTAATACCATAACTTGTATTTATTGCACCTGTTTTTTTATTGTCTATAAATTGTTGATCAATATGTGACCCCTTACCTAGGGTGTTATAATATACAGGAGCAACATTAGCATTTACCGTCCATTTTTTTGAAGCGGCTTCTTTCTTCTTAATTTTTTCTTTTTTAGATTCGTTTTTGGCTTCTGCTATGGCATTTTCTATTGCATTAGTACTTACAGAATCTTTTAAAGTTTCATTAATTTTATTCTTATTAGAAGATTTTGACTGTGCTACAGTTGAGGAAAACGTATCATCCTTTACTGCATTTATGGCATTATTAATATCTTTTTCTGTATTCGTTGTTTTTTGAACATTAGAATTGGAGATTACAGCAACACCATTCAAGGGATTAGTTTTAGTGCTATTATTTTGATCTCCTATTAAATTTGATTCATCCTGCTTTTTATATGCTGAAGAATTATTAGAACTTTTATATGAATTAGTATTTACAGCTGCCGTATGATTAAGCTTAGTAGCTTCCTTAGGAGTAGAATACTTGTTTTTTGAGGTGATATGCTTATCTGTTTTAATACCAGTTGAAGCTATAGGTGCTTGACTGCTAGTAGCTGTTTTTATTTCATCTTCTTTTGAAACTGTTTTTGTTTCGTTGTTATATGTTTCAACATTATTATTATTTGAAGAAATAACGGGAGTATTTAAAATAGTATTTTTATTCTTATTTAGGTTTTTATCTTTAGTATTAATGGTTGTTGGTAATTTAGTATCTACAATAGTTTCAGGATTAGAAGTAGAGTTAAAAACGGTAATTCCAGCTGTTAAAAATAACAATAACAATGCAGCGATACCTCCATATTTAAACCATATAGGGATAACTCGTTTTTTCTTTTCCTTTTTAGGCGCGATTTCATCTTGAATGTTTTCCCAGATTTTAGAATCTGGCTTTACATCAAAATCTTTAAACTTTTCTTGAAAAAGTCTGTCTATGTGTTTTTTATTACTCATTTATAATGATTGAGATATTAATCTCGATTTATATTCTAATACTTTTGTTTTTAAAATCTGCCTAGCTCTCGCTAAATTTGATTTTGAGGTGCCATCTGTAATTTTTAACATACTGGCAATATCTTTATGTGAATACCCATCTAATACATATAAATTAAAAACCAATCTGTACCGATCGGGTAATTCTTGTATAATTTGTAATAAATAATCAATAGAAATATCTTCATCATCATTAATTTCTACGATTTGTTCTTCAATATTTTGATCATTTACTATGTCAAAAACACCTTGACTTCTATAGCGTTGTAAAGCGGTGTTTACTGTTATTCGTTTTAGCCAACCTTCAAAAGAACCTTTGTGTTTAAATTGGTCTATTTTTTTAAAAATAGTCACAAAAGCATCTTGCAGATTATCTTCTGCTTCAGCGTAATTTCTAGAATACTTCAGACAAATTGAAAATAACTTACTCGAAAAGAGCTTGTATAGTTCACTTTGCGCTTTAGTATCGTAGACTTTACATTTTGTTATGAGTTGTTGTAAACTCAAATTAAAGTCTTGTTTTTTAAATTAATTAATAACTGGTACTTCTATTTCTAAATATAAATTCTCCCCTTGATCGTCTACTCCTTGCCAAAACTTGAACAAATAATTTTCTCTTTGTGCGGCTAACAAGTTAAAAGTTGTTTCATGCTCGGTATTTATAGTATCACAAGTGTTTTCTTTAGTTATGTACTTCGCGGCAACAACTGCAACTGTTCTAGAATCTTCATTTCTTTCAAAAAACACATTATTAAAAGCATGGCAATCTGTTGGCCTGAAATAAGTTAATGTAATTTCATAATTTTCATTAAGCTCAAATTCGCTAGGAATATCAACGGATTCAATTGGAAGAAATTCGTAGGAAACTTGTGTTTCATCTCCATCATCAAGACTACAAGAGAATAGTATACAAGTGATTAAAAGGACAAAAATTTTTTTCATAGTAATTAATTCAAAACATAACTGTTTAGTATCTAGATGCTAAATTTAATAAAAGGTTGCGTATGAAAACAAAAAAAATCCCGAATTACCGGGATTTTAATTTAGATTTCTAATAATTATTTTTTTAAATCTTCTGCAATCGCAGCTTTTATTTTTCCTTCCAACTCTTCAAAAAGTTCAGGATTATCTTTAATTATAGATTTAACAGCATCTCTACCTTGTCCTAATTTAGTATCAGAATAACTAAACCAAGAGCCACTCTTTTTAATAATTTCTTTTTCTACAGCAACGTCAAGTATTTCTCCAACTTTACTAACACCTTCACCATACATAATATCAAACTCGGCTAATTTAAAAGGAGGCGCTACTTTATTTTTTACAACCTTCACTCTCGTTTTATTACCTAATACTTCTCCGTCTGTACTTTTTATTTGCGTAGAACGTCTAATATCTAAACGAACAGAAGCATAAAATTTTAAAGCATTACCCCCAGTTGTAGTTTCAGGGTTCCCAAACATAACACCAATTTTTTCACGCAATTGGTTAATAAATATCACAGTACAGTTAGTCTTACTAATAGAAGCTGTTAATTTTCTTAAAGCTTGAGACATTAATCTGGCATGAAGTCCCATTTTAGAATCTCCCATTTCTCCTTCTATTTCACTTTTAGGAGTTAATGCGGCAACAGAATCTATAACTACAATATCGATAGCGCCTGAGCGAATTAAATTATCTGTAATTTCAAGAGCTTGTTCTCCATTATCTGGTTGAGAGATAATTAAATTATCGATATCTACACCAAGTTTTTCAGCATAAAAACGATCAAAAGCATGTTCTGCATCAATAAAAGCAGCAATACCTCCTGCTTTTTGCGCTTCGGCTATGGCATGTAAAGTTAATGTCGTTTTACCTGACGATTCTGGACCGTATATTTCTATTACTCTTCCTCTTGGATAACCACCAACACCTAAAGCAATATCTAAACCTAATGAACCAGAGGGAATAGCTTCTACATCTACAATCGCAGCGTCACTCATTTTCATTACTGTTCCTTTTCCGTATGCTTTATCTAGCTTATCAAGTGTTAACTTTAATGCTTTTAATTTTGCTTCTTTTTCATTGCCCATTTTATTCTTGTTTTCTGTAAGTTATTCGGGCTAAAATACTACTTCTTTTTAGGTATTACAATTTTATGACGCAACCTTTATGAACATTTTGCGTCTAATATATATAAAGGTAAAATTAAGCTACAATAGCAATTAAATCCTTTCCTTTTTTTGCTCTAATAGTATATTAAGTATTATTTATTATGAGATACTTAAAAATAACATTTATTACAAAAGCATTAGGTGTTTCAGTCGCTGTAACAATAAACAGTAGCTGTAAAGCCGATGGAGGTTAACGTCGTTATATTTTTTTAAGAACATTAAAAAATTAATAACGAGTTAGTCTATTAAAAGTCCTTCTAGATGGTTGAAGGACTTTTTTTGTGGTTAAATTTCACTCTTAACTAACACCCCTATTAGTCCCCTTAAGGAGACATTTCTTACTCAGAATCCAGCAGAGTGATGTCCCCTTGAGGGGGCTATAGGGGTGTTTTTCCACAAAAAGTAGTATTTTTGCCACATTCTTTAACTTTAAAAAATTAGTATAGCATGCAACTGTACAATAAATTAAGTGCCAAAGAACGAGCAGAATTAATTGAAAGCGCTGGAAAAGAGCGCTTAACGCTTTCGTTTTATCAATATGCTAAAATTGGCAATCCACAATTATTAAGAGATCATTTATTCCTTACTTGGAACGAGTTAGATGTTTTAGGACGTATTTATGTCGCTAAGGAAGGTATTAATGCTCAGTTATCACTTCCGGCAGATCGATTTGATGCTTTTAAAACCCATTTAGATACCATCGATTTTCTAAAAGATATTCGTTTAAATGTTGCCGTAGAGCAAGATAATATGTCATTCTTAAAATTAAAAATTAAGGTAAGAGACAAAGTTGTTGCCGATGGTTTAGAAGATAGTAGTTTTGATGTAACCAATAAAGGGGTGCATGTTGGTGCAGAAAAATTTAATGCTCTCATTGAAAATAAAGACACTGTACTTGTTGATATGCGTAATCATTACGAAAGTGAAATTGGTCATTTTAAAAATGCATTAACTCCAGATGTGGATACGTTTAGAGAATCTCTTGATATTATTGAAGACGATTTAAAAGCCAATAAAGAAGATAAAAATTTAGTAATGTATTGTACTGGAGGTATTCGTTGTGAAAAAGCGAGTGCTTATTTTAAACATAAAGGGTTTAAAAATGTTTATCAATTAGAAGGCGGTATAATAGAATATACTAGGCAAATTAAAGAACAAGAATTAGAAAATAAATTTATAGGAAAGAATTTTGTGTTTGATGATCGTAGAGCCGAAAAAATTAGCGATCATGTTATTGCCAATTGCCATCAATGTGGGAAATCATGTGATACACACGTAAACTGTGCCAATGAAGCCTGTCATTTATTATTTATTCAATGCGAAGCCTGTAAAACAGAAATGAATAATTGCTGTTCTACAAATTGTAAGGAAATAATTGATTTACCCTTTGAAGAACAAAAAGCATTGCGAAAAGGCCAAGGAAACAGTAACGATATTTTTAAGAAGGGTAGAGCCGATCATTTGTCTTATAAAAAAGATTTAAGAAACATATTCGGGACGCTTAAAAACGAATAATTTGATTAAATAAACGAATACTATTTACAAAGAGACGAATACTATTCTTAGTTTTTTAAGTCTTTAGAATAATAGTATATTTACGAAATTAGAACTTGGTTTTATACTACGCTCTAAACTTACTATTTTTTATTAATCATCATCTAAATGTTCAACGCATTTAGAATCAATATACAACAAAAAATATGTCTTGTGCAAGTTGCTCAACAGGTAAAGATGGCCAACCTAAAGGCTGCAAAAGTAATGGTACTTGTGGAACAGATAGCTGTAACAAACTTACTGTTTTTGATTGGTTAGCAAACATGTCTCTTCCTAATGGAGAAGTTGCTTTCGACTTTATAGAAGTGCGCTTTAAAAATGGAAGAAAACAATACTATAAAAACAAAGAAAACCTTACGTTAAGCATTGGAGATATTGTTGCAACTCAAGCGGCATCTGGCCATGACATTGGCATGGTGACTTTAACAGGGGAGCTCGTTAGGGTACAAATGAAACGTAAGAAAATAGCGCCTAAACCTGATGAAATTTTAAAAATATATCGCAAGGCTTCTCAAAAAGATATAGATATTTGGTCTGCTGCAAGAGATAAGGAAGAGCCAATGAAAGTCAAAGCACGTCAATTTGCTATTGATTTGAAGCTGCAAATGAAGATTTCTGATATAGAATTTCAAGGCGATTCTAGTAAAGCTACTTTTTATTATACTGCAGAAGATCGTGTAGATTTTAGAGAACTTATAAAATTATTTGCTAAAGAATTTAGAACGCGTATAGAGATGAAACAAGTCGGGTTTCGCCAGGAAGCATCTAGGCTTGGAGGAATTGGTTCTTGTGGGCGTGAATTATGTTGTTCTACTTGGTTAACCGATTTTAGATCGGTAAGCACTTCTGCAGCACGTTATCAACAATTGTCTCTTAATCCCCAAAAATTAGCAGGACAATGTGGTAAGCTTAAATGTTGTTTAAATTATGAACTTGATTCTTATTTAGATGCGTTAAAAGTTTTTCCCAAAACAGATACAAAGTTATATACAGAAAAAGGAACGGCAGTTTGTCAAAAAACAGACATATTTAAAGGACATCTTTGGTACGCTTATGAAGGAGAATGGATGAATTGGCATATAATTACTGCAGCTCAAGCAAAAGAGATTATAGCACTTAATAAAAATAAAGAAAAAGTAGCAAGTCTAGAAGAGTATGCTTCAGAGCTTATAATAGATACTAAAACAGAATTTGAAAACGTTGTTGGTCAAGACAGTCTTACAAGATTTGATAGGCCAAAAGGCAATAAAAAACGTAGAAATAACAAGGCCAATCCTAGTAATAAGAATAACAATAACAGGAATAATAAGAACCGTAATCGAAAAAATAATAATAAGCCGCAAAACAAAAAAACAAGTAACCCTAGCAATGCAAAAAAGTAACTTTGTAATTCTTGTATTTGGATTACTCTTCGTTTTTTCATGCGATTCTAATCGTGTTTTTGATGATTACAAAACGGTTCCTGATTCGTGGAATAAAAATGAGATTGTAGAATTTAAAATTAATTCTTCTGATACCATTACACCGCGTGATTTATTTGTAAATTTAAGAAACACAAAGGCTTACAAATACAGCAATATATTTTTAATAGTAGAAATGAATTTTCCTCATGGAAAAACCATTAAAGATACTTTAGAATACAGAATGGCTGCTCCAGATGGCACCCTATTAGGAACAGGTTTATCTAGTGTAAAAGAAAATAAATTGTGGTATAAAGAAGGTGTCGTTTTTGATGAGGTTGGAGAGTATACTGTAAAAATCCAACACGCAATGAGAAAGAATGGTACGGTAAAAGGTATAGCAAGCTTAGAAGGTGTTACAGATGTTGGGTTTAGAATAGAAAAAACACTTAAAAAGTAAATTGAATGGTCCTATATTAATGCAAAATGAAGAGGGTTATATAATACAGTATTAAATGACAAAAGAAAAGCAAGCAGAAGAACATCAAGGTTTTTCAAAATACGTAAGATGGTTTTGGATTCTATTTCTTGGAGGAATAGTCTCTATTATTTTATTGTTTTTATTAACATCTTTAGGTGTTTTTGGAGAGCTACCAGATCACACGGTTTTAGAGAACCCCAAAACAAATTTGGCATCAGAAATTATTTCTTCAGATGGAAAAACACTAGGAAAATTTTATTTAAACGATAATAGAACACCTGTAGGTTATAGTGAATTACCGCAACATTTAGTAGATGCATTAATAGCTACTGAAGATGCTAGATATTATGACCATTCTGGGATTGATGCTCGAGGCACTTTAAGAGCTATGGTTAAGCTAGGAAAAGGTGGTGGTGCGAGTACAATTTCTCAACAATTAGCAAAACAGTTATTCACAGTTAAAGTTTCTAATAGTAAATTACAAAGGGTATTTCAAAAACTAAAAGAATGGGTTATCGCTGTTCGTTTAGAAAGACAATATACTAAAGAGGAAATTATTGCACAATATTTTAATATCTACGATTTTAATAACAAAGCAGATGGTATTAGAAGTGCTTCCAGAATTTATTTCAATAAGGAACCAAAAGAGTTAGATTTAAAAGAATCTGCAATGTTGGTTGGGATGTTCAAAAACTCTACACTATACAATCCAAGATCACATAGAAATCCCGTAGGTACTAAAAACAGACGTAATGTAGTATTGAAACAAATGGAGAAATATGGCTACATTACTAAAGAAGTAAAAGAAGAGCTTCAAAAAACAGATTTAGGTATACGTTATACTCCAGAATCACATAATGAAGGCCCTGCGCCTTATTTTAGGGAATACCTTCGATCCGAAATGAAGAAATGGGTAAAGAATAACCCGAAAGCTGATGGAACACGATACAATATTAACAATGATGGTTTAAAAATATACACCACATTAGATTCTAGAATGCAACAATATGCTGAAGAAGCGGTTCAAAGACATATGCCAAGATTGCAAGCCGAGTTTTTTCATCAAAATACTTTAAAACGAAACCCAACAGCTCCCTTTTCTGAGTTAGAAAAAGAAGAGATAACAACGCTTATGAAACGTTCTATGAAGCAAAGTGAACGCTGGAGGCATATGAAATACGATCTTAAAATTTCGGATAAAAAAATTATTGAATCATTTAATAAGCCAACAAAAATGACTATTTTTTCTTGGAAAGGAGAAATAGATACGATAATGAAGCCTATGGATTCTATGCGATACTATAAGTTTTTCCTGCATCCAGGAATGATGAGTATGGATCCACAAACTGGTCATGTAAAAGCATGGGTTGGAGGAATGAATCCGAGGCATTTTCAATACGATCATGTTAAGCAAGGGAAACGACAAGTAGGTTCTACATTTAAGCCATTTGTTTATGCAACAGCGATAGATCAATTACACATGTCTCCTTGTGATGAATTACCACGATCTCAAATTACAATCGAAGCCAATAAATATGGAAACCCGGAATCTTGGACGCCAAAAAATGTAGATAGAGATTATGGCGGGAAATTATCGCTTAAAGATGCGTTAGCAAAATCGGTAAATACAATTACCGCACGTTTAATGGATAAAGTGGGACCTCAGCCAGTTGTTAAATTAGCTAAACGATTAGGTATTGAATCTGAAATACTTCCGGTACCATCAATAGCATTAGGAACCCCAGACGTAAGCGTTTACGAAATGGTTGGAGCCTATGGAGCATTTGCTAATCAAGGTGTTTATAATAAACCTGTTATGGTTACAACGATTACTGATAAAAATGATACTGTTTTATTTCAGTTTGTTCCAGAGGCTCGTGATGTAATAAGTGAAGAAGCAGCTTATGTTACCGTAAAATTAATGGAAGGTGTTACCCAGAGAGGATCTGGCGCACGATTAAGAGGAAAAGGAGCAGATGCTTATAGAAAAGATTATAAAGAAGTCGTAACTGGATATCCTTATGAATTTACAAACCCAATTGCTGGTAAAACAGGAACAACTCAAAACCAAAGTGATGGTTGGTTTATGGGGATGGTGCCGAATCTGGTAACTGGAGTTTGGGTAGGAGCTGAAGATAGAGCAGTGCATTTTTCGAGCTCAAAATATGGTCAAGGAGCTTCTATGGCTTTACCAATATGGGGAATGTATATGAAGAGTTGTTATTCAGATAAGGCCTTAAAAATATCTAAAGGACAATTTGCAAAACCTAAAAACTTAACTATCGAAGTAGATTGTGATAAATACCAACAAAGCAAAGACGACGATCCAGATAATAAGAAAACGAATAAAGATGAGGATGACCCTTTTGGATTTTAATGAGTTCGAAAAGTATTTTTATGACAATTAATAATTTAAAAAGCCATTCTAAACGAATGGTTTTTTTGTAAATAAAATATAGGCATAGTTACAGTTTCTTTTTTTATTGAAATAAAAAGGAAAAAAAAGTGATTTATTGCAATAAACTCTATTTGCAAATGGTATAAGCTTGTAGTACCATTTTAAATTCACTAATTTTAGGCTTTAAAACAACCATTATTTTATGATTCTTAAAAAAGTAAATTCAGTTCAAGATGCACTTAAAGGTGTTAAAAACGATATGACACTCATGCTAGGTGGATTTGGATTGAGTGGCATACCAGAAAATGCAATTGCCGAGTTAGTTAGCATGGAAGTAAAGGGGTTAACCTGTATTTCGAATAACGCTGGTGTAGATGATTTTGGTTTGGGGTTATTACTTCAAAAACGCCAAATAAAAAAAATGGTTTCTTCTTATGTTGGAGAAAATGATGAATTTGAAAGGCAAATGTTATCAGGAGAATTGGATGTTGAATTAATCCCTCAAGGAACATTAGCAGAACGATGCAGAGCCGCGCAAGCTGGTTTTCCGGCAATATATACTCCGGCAGGATACGGTACAGAAGTAGCAGAAGGAAAAGAGACACGTGAATTTGATGGTAAAATGTATGTTTTGGAGCATGCTTTTAAAGCTGATTTTGCGTTTGTAAAAGCATGGAAAGGGGATGCAGCTGGAAATCTTGTTTTTAAAGGTACTGCTAGAAATTTTAATCCATGTATGTGTGGCGCAGCTAAGATTACAATAGCTGAGGTCGAAGAATTGGTTCCTGTAGGTGAATTAGATCCAAATCAAATACATATGCCTGGCATATTCGTACAACGAATTTTTGAAGGTGAAAAATACGAGAAAAGGATAGAACAACGTACGGTAAGAACAAGAGAATAATAATTGAAATAAGATTAAAAAATTCCTGTTTCTTAAGCTTTATAGTAAGAGGAGCGACAAAAATAAAACCATGTTAGATAAAAACGGAATAGCAAAACGAATAGCAAAAGAGGTACAAGATGGTTACTATGTAAACTTAGGAATTGGAATTCCAACTCTGGTAGCCAATTATGTGCGAGAAGATATTGAAGTAGAATTTCAAAGTGAAAACGGTGTTTTAGGAATGGGGCCATTTCCTTTTGAAGGCGAAGAAGATGCAGATATTATTAATGCAGGGAAGCAAACCATTACTACTTTGCCTGGAGCTAGTTTTTTCGACTCGGCTACTAGCTTTGCCATGATACGTGGCCAGCATGTCGATCTTACAATATTAGGAGCTATGGAGGTTTCGGAAAATGGTGATATTGCTAATTGGAAAATACCTGGACGAATGGTTAAGGGTATGGGTGGAGCTATGGATTTAGTTGCAAGTGCAGAAAATATCATTGTAGCTATGATGCATACTAATAAAAAAGGAGAATCTAAGATTCTAAAACAATGCAGTTTGCCACTTACTGGCGTTGGTTGCGTAAAAAAAATTGTGACTAACCTTGCTGTGTTGGAAGTCACTCAGAATGGATTCAAATTGCTTGAACGCGCTCCAGGTGTTTCAGTTGAAGATATTCAAAAAGCTACTGAAGGTACTTTAATAGTAGAAGGAAATATTCCTGAGATGGCCGTTTAAGATATATAACAGTTAAGATGATTAACAAGAAAACCCATGGATGTCATCCATGGGTTTTCTTGTTTTTTGAACATATACTATTATTACTTTTTAAGATACTATTAAGTAGTTAATAACTCTTTGATAACTAAATTACATTTTAAATGTTAAAGTTAAACGTATTTCATCGAAAATTAATGCTTTTTAACTGATTTATTGAAAATAAGATGCATCTTAGCAGTCCCCTAAATAATTAACCTTAAAACTCAAATTTACCATAAATCTTAACCTACGGATGTAATGCCCAAATCAATTTAAATTAACCTTTTAGTTAGTTAGCCCCAAATTAATTAACGTAAAGCTCAAATTTACCATAAATCTTAACCTACGAATGTAATGCCCAAATCAATTTAAAATTAAATTTTAGTTAGTTAGCCCCAAATTAATTAACGCAAAACTCAAATTTACCATAAATCTTAACCTATTTATAATTTTAAAAAGATGATTATTAATTAAACGATATAATATCTACCAACCAAATAAATTAATCCTATTTATGAAAACAGCAGCAAATCTATCTGAGCAATCTACAAAAAGAAGTAATCTACAAAACAGAATTAAAGAAACAATAACTTTTACAAAGAGTGTTTTGTTTTTAACTAAGAAAATTTTTATGCTATAACCCTTTAGGTATAGCGTCTATAAGATGTTTTGTGTAATTATTTTTAGGTGAGTTATATATACTATCTGCATCACCTAATTCTTCAATTTTGCCTTTATTCATTACCAAAAGTTGGTCAGACATGTATTTAACCACTGCAAGATCATGAGAAATGAAAATATAGGTAAATCCAAATTTTTCTTTTAATTCATTCAATAAATTTAATACTTGAGCTTGAACAGAAATGTCTAAAGCTGAAACCGATTCGTCGCATATAATCAATTTTGGTTGTAATGCAATAGTTCTAGCAATACCAATACGTTGGCGTTGACCTCCAGAGAACTCATGAGGGTAGCGGTTAAAATAAGTTTCATCTAATCCTACTCTATTAAGTAATTCTATAGTTTTTAATTTACGCGTATTATCATTTTCATGTAAACGATGCACCTGCATGGGTTCCATTATTGATAAACCGACAGGTATTCTTGGATTTAAAGACGAATAAGGATCTTGAAAAATAATTTGAATATCTTTTCTTAGCACTCTGGTTTGTTCTTTATTTAATGTTGTAATATCTATACCATTATACATTATTTTCCCTGCTGTAGGCTTGTCTAATTGCAAAATGGCATTGCCAAGCGTAGATTTTCCGCAACCCGATTCACCAACTAAGCCTAAAGTCTCCCCTTCATATAATTTAAAGCTAACATTATTAACTGCTTTAAAAGTCTCTGGTTTAGAAAACCAGCCAGATTTAGTAAAGTATTCTTTTTCTACATTAATAACTTCTAATATAGGAGGAGAGCTATATATTTTTGCGTGAATACGTTTTCTGTCTTCTTCTGTTATTATTTCATTAGAAACAGAATTATTTAAAACATCATTTATTGTGGGTAGCAGTTTTAAGCGTATATCTAATGAAGGTCTAGAAGCAATTAAGGCTTTAGTGTATTCATGTTGAGGAGATTTAAAAATTCCTTGAACTGTATTTTGTTCTACGATATCTCCTTTATACATGACTAGTACACGGTCTGCAATTTCAGAAATAAGCGCTAAATCATGAGTTATAAAAATAATACTCATATTATTTTCAACTTGTAACTCCTTTAATAAAGAGATAATATCTTTTTGTACAGTAACATCTAGTGCGGTTGTAGGTTCGTCTGCAATTAAAATTTTTGGCTTGCAAGAAATAGCTATTGCAATCATTACTCTTTGCTTTTGTCCTCCTGAAATCTCATGAGGATATGCATTGTATATTCGATTAGGTAGTGGGAGTTTTACTTTTTCTAATAATTGAAGTGTTTCTGTTTTGGCTTCAGCTTTAGATAAAGTAGAATGTTGAAGTAATGCTTCTGTAACCTGTTTTCCACAGGTCATCGATGGATTTAATGAACTCATCGGCTCTTGAAAAATCATAGATATCTCTTTTCCGCGAATGCTCTGGAGCTCTTTAGAAGAGGATTTCGCAAGGTCTATATCGTTAAATATAATCTGTCCATCATTGATTTTAGATACTTTACGGGTAATAGCCCAAGAATTGCTAAAGAGGAAACCGATTTCCCTGAGCCGGATTCTCCTACAATTCCCAAGATTTCATTGTTGTTTACACTATAAGATATAGAATGAATAACTTCATTATGTATTTTGTCTTTTACGAAGGAAATAGATAAGTCCTTTATTAATAGGGTTTTCTGAGTATTCATGTAAAAATATTGTTAAATTAGGTCGATAAAATGCACAAAAAACCTACGTAATACCGAATAATTTTTTTCTGAGCGGTTTTTCATCGAAAAGTTAAAAGAATAGAATTTTACTTCTTGAAAGTTTCAATACATTCGAAATTGTAAAATGTTCTATTAACCCAAATTTATAAAATTAACCTCTTATGAGAAAGACAATTACTTTATCATTGTTAAGCTTTTTATTCGCTTTTACAATAACAGCCCAACAAAGATCTTGCGGGACTATGCAAGACTTAGAAAATAGAATGCAACAAGATTCAGGTCTTGCCCAAAGAATGGCAGACATCGAATCCTTTACTGCAAGAAAAGTTCAAGAATTAGAAACATCAAGAATATCAGGTAATATTATTACTATTCCTGTTGTGGTTCATGTATTATATAGAGCTAGTTCAGAAAATATTAGTAACGAGCAAATTCAATCTCAATTAAACGTTTTAAATCGAGATTACAGACGGACTAATAGTGATAGAAATAATGTGTGGTCACAAGCAGCAGATGCTCAAATTGAGTTTTGTTTAGCTAAAGTTGACCCTAGTGGAAGAGCTACATCTGGGATTACAAGAAAATATTCTAGTAAAACAGAATGGAGTTCTAGTGCAAACAGAATGAAAAATACTTCTCAAGGAGGAGTTAGCCCATGGGATACGCGTCAGTATCTAAATATGTGGGTAGTTAATAAAATTTCTGGTGGTACTTTAGGATATGCACAATTCCCAGGAGGAAGTAGAGCTACAGATGGTGTAGTTATGGGACATGAATATTTTGGAAGTACAGGAACTGCTAAATTTCCTTATAATAAAGGAAGAACTACAACTCACGAAGTAGGACACTTTTTAAATTTACGTCATATATGGGGTGATGGAGCTTGTGGTGCTAGTGATTATGTTTCTGATACGCCTTCGGCTGAAGCAGCAAATTACGGTTGTTCTACAAATAAATCATCTTGTGGATCTAGAGATATGGTACAAAACTATATGGATTATAGTGATGATGCTTGTATGAATCTTTTTACTAGCGGACAAAAGAATAGAATGCGTGCTGTATTATTATCTGGAGGATCTAGATCAAGCTTAGGTGCTTCTAATAAATGTGAGGCAACGTCTACTGGTGGAGGAACTACAAGTGGCGGTAATTGCGACAGAGTAGCAGCTTATAATAGCAGTACATCTTATTCTGTAGGTGCTAAAGTGGTTTCTAATGGAACACTTTACCAAAGAACATCAAGTGGATGGTCTAATTTAGGAGCATGTACTTCTACAGGTGGAGGAACTACAAGTGGAGATAAATGTGCAGGAGTAGCAGCTTATAATAGCAGTACATCTTATTCTGTAGGTGCTAAAGTAGTTTCTAATGCAACACTTTACCAAAGAACATCTAGCGGATGGTCTAATTTAGGAGCTTGTGGAAGTTCAAGAATTGGTGATGATTTAGATACTGGATTCCCTGGAGATGAATTAAAAATATCAGTATATCCAAACCCAGTAAGAGGAAATACATTACATGTAAAATCTAATAATACAAATGTGCCTTTCACAATTGTAAACATGTTAGGACAAAGAGTTTCTCAAGGTTCTAATGTTTCAAATGGAGTTAACGTAAGTAACTTAGATGCTGGTTTATATTTGATTCAATTCAGAGTAAACGATACAATTAAAACTAAGAAGTTTATTAAAGAATAAGTTTTTGCCCCTTAAACTTATAACCACAATTAAAGCTCAGGATTTTTTCCTGGGCTTTTTTTGTTCAAAAGTAAATGGTTCTCTAGTTAACTTTATTAGTATAATTTATTCTCTGGGAAATAGAATTGCTTCATCTAGTTTATATGTTTAATAGTTTCGCTCATGAATATCTTTTACTCTTTGTGATTTTATAAAAGAAGAAAAGATAATTTATAATAGAATTAACTGTAAAAGAAATATAACTGCTTGTGCTTAAAGGACTGCAGTTGAAGTATAATAATGATTCTATCTCATATTGGAATATGAAGGAAAAAGAAACAGGTATAATCAATTATTTTGAAATTTATTAGGTATTATTAATGCTGTGTTTGAGTTAAACAATACTACAGCGAAGCTAATCTCGGTGACTGAGCGTAGTCAAAGTCAAAACGAATAAGACCTAGATTATTTTAAGTATAATACGTTTGATGCTGTGCTCTATATTAAAAACTAAATTAAGCTCCCAGTTTTTTAATTGAGCTTTTTTTGTGAATTAGAGTATCTCTTTTTCTTTGTTATAAAAATCGTTTTAACAATTATTTTAATGAAATACTAGGCAAAATGCCAATGGCTTCATACGATCAAATGCATAAAAAACGCATCAATTGTCGAATGGTTTTTTTTTGCTGTGTCATTCATCGAAAACAACTATCTAGACTCTTTGTGATCTATTATAAATTAATAGTTTTATTAAATATTCATCAGCTATATGAATATAAAAATGTGTAATGTGTATATAATTTAATTATTTATTAGTTTTTATTCAAAATAGATTAAAAATAATTTTTTTATATAAACCCAAATTATAAACCTAAACTAACAACTACTTATTATGAAAAAGCTACGCTTTAACGGGGTGATTTTACCTCTATTTATGGGATTATTATCTGTCTCTATTTCTGCTCAAGAAATAATTCCTGAAGAAAAAATTACCGATCCTAAAACAGGATTAAAAGTTTTTAATCAAAATACATCTTATCAATTATCTGATGCTAAAACTATTTTTAAGAAACATTTAAAAATTAAGAGTAGTGATGCTCTTGTACAAACTGTTTCTAAAAAAGATGATTTAGGTTTTACGCACGATAAATACCAACAACATTATAAAGGCGTAAAGGTAGAATTTGCAGATTATACTTTACATGCAAAGGATGGAAAGGTAAGCGCAATGAGTGGCGAATTTTACGATTTAAATGAAATTAATATTACGCCTTCTATATCTAAAGAACAAGGACTTCAAGCGGCATTAAATCATATTGGAGCAAAAAGCTATATGTGGGAAAACGAAGCCGTTTCTAATCAGTTAAACTATAAGAAACCTACTGGAGAATTAGTCTTGCTTCCAAATTTAGACGAGCAAGTAAAAGGATCTAAACATAATGCGCAATTGGCATATAAATATGATATTTACGCAATGGAACCTCTAAGTAGAGGTGTCTTATATATAGATGCTGCGACAGGAGCACCATTATTTTACAATACCACCATTAAACATTTAGGGGAACATAGTAATTCTTCTAAGCATTTAAAAATAGATGCAACTGAGGATTTTTGTGATACTAATGCAACTATGGAAATAAGAGCTACTGGAAATGCAGCGACTCGTTATAGTGGTACACGTAGAATTACGACTCGTGTTGTTGGTTCTAGTTATGCATTAAGAGATAATACTAGAGGTGGTGGAATTAACACTTATAATAGTAGAGGGCAAGCTAGCTACCCATCTACAAACTTTACAGATACTAATAATGATTGGACTGCGGCAGAGTTTAATAACTCTAGAAAAGATAATGCTGCATTAGACGCGCATTGGGGAGCAGCTCAAACTTATGATTATTTACGATCTGTTCATGGAAGAAACAGTTATAATGGTTCTGGAGCAGCAATTAATAGCTGGGTACATTATGATGACCAACCAGGAGGTGCAGGATATGATAACGCATTCTGGAATGGAAGTGTAATGACTTATGGAGATGGTTCTTCTAATGGAAGTGAAGGAAATGGTACTTTTGATGCGTTAACCAGTTTAGATGTAGCTGCTCATGAA
This sequence comes from uncultured Flavobacteriaceae bacterium, assembly GCA_937959395.1. GTDB lineage: Bacteria > Bacteroidota > Bacteroidia > Flavobacteriales > Flavobacteriaceae > JAHDGB01. The sequence goes on from CALGLR010000004.1 coordinate 31,242, forward strand.
ATAGGGCACGCTGTGACTTCAAGCACTGCAAATTTAGCTTATCGTAGAGAATCTGGAGGATTAAACGAAGGGTTTTCTGATATATGGGGTGCAGCAGTAGAGCATTTTGCTAATGGCGGAAATGATAGATCTCCAAGTCGTGATGTATGGTTAATAGGAGAAGATATTGATAGAAGAAGTGGTGTTTCTGCTTTACGTTCTATGAGTGATCCTAATTCTCGTAACCAACCAGATACTTATGGTGGTACATATTGGAAAGAACCTAACTGTGGTACACCAACTCAGGCAAATGATCAATGCGGTGTACATACGAATTCAGGAGTATTGAATCACTGGTTTTATAGAACTGTAGTTGGAGGTTCTGGAACAAATGATGTAGGAAATAGGTATAATGTTTCTGGAATAGGAATGAATAAATCTGCAAAAATTGCATATAGAACTTTAAATGTATACTTATCAGCTAATTCTACTTTTGCTAACGCAAGATCTGGATCCATTAGAGCTGCAAAAGATTTATATGGAGCAGGAGGTGCAGAAGAAAAAGCAGTTACAAACGCATGGCATGCGGTAGGGGTTGGAGCAGCTTACTCTGGAGGAGGAACCACTGGCGGTAGCAATAGCTGTGATGGTGTTGCAGCTTATAGTAGTAGTAAATCATACTCTGTAGGAGATAGAGTAACATCTGGCGGAAATTTATACCAAAGAACATCTAGCGGATGGACTAATTTAGGAGCTTGTGAAACAACAACAAGTAGCGATCCATGTTCAGGAGTAGCAGCTTATAGTAGTAGTAAATCATACTCTGTAGGAGATAGAGTAACATCTGGCGGAAATTTATACCAAAGAACATCAAGTGGGTGGACTAACTTAGGAGCTTGTGGTTCTACAACAAGTAGCGATCCATGTTCAGGCGTTGCGGCTTACTACAGTAGCAGATCATACTCTGTAGGAGATCGAGTAACATCTGGCGGAAATTTATACCAAAGAACATCAAGCGGATGGACTAACTTAGGCGCTTGTGGATCTAGCAGTGCTAATGGCGTTGCTATTGGAACAGTAGATTCTCTAGAAAATGTAGAAATAAGTGTTTATCCAAACCCAGTTGCAGGAAGTAAACTATATGTTAAATCTAACTCTAAAAATTTACCATATAAAATTACAAATATGATAGGTCAACAGGTATCTAAAGGAACAATGAATTCAAATGAAATAAATGTAAGCACTTTAAATGCTGGATTATATATTATTCAATTTAATGTAAATGAAAAAATACAGACAAGAAAGTTTGTAAAAGAATAACCCTTTTAGGCTAATTTAATTCTAAACTAAAAGCCCAGATTTTATCTGGGCTTTTTTTTTGATTAAAATAAGAACTGGTATTATACATGAATTATTTCATCATCTTTAAGTATTGAATCGCCTCTTAATCTTAATAGTATTTGAGCTACGGCGATAGTGTCTTTTTCGCAATAGGTAACGATACGACCTATTTCTTTTTCTTTATAAAATACACGATATACTTCACTACCATCAATGTCATCTTTTGGAGAGGGAACTCCTAAAATAATGGTAAGCAGTTTAAGAGAAGTGTAATTTTTATAATCTCCAAACTTCCAAAGTTCTAAGGTGTCTAAATGAGGAACTTCCCATGGTTTTTTACCAAATAAGTTTAATTTGCTAGGGAGTTCAATACTATTTATAATCATACGTCTTGCGATGTATGGGAAATCGAATTCTTTGCCATTATGAGCGCATAACAAATGTTTAGTTTGGTTAAAATGAGAATTCAATAGGTTTTTAAAATCTTTAAGAAGTTTGGTTTCATCTCCAAAAAAAGAAGTGGTTCTAAATAATCGTATGTTATTTTGGAATGTAAAATACCCAACAGAAATACAAACTATTTTTCCAAATTCAGCCCAAATACCTGCACGATCATAAAATTCTTCTGCAGTGAATTCATCTCGTCTTTGGTATTGAGATTTTTGCTCCCATAATAGTTGTTTTGTTTCATCTAATTCATTGAAATGTTCATTTTCTGGTACCGTTTCAATGTCTAGAAATAGAATATTTTCTAGGTTAATTTTGCTAATCATGATTGTTTATTAAAAAGACAAAAGTATTAATAATTACTTGCTTCCATCATTTTATAAGCTTCATTAATATAAAGAGAGATATCTTTTGTATAAATTCCCACGTCTGCATCTAGAGATTTTTGGTGTCCTAAACGAACAATTATAATATTATCATCTGGTTGTACAATAACATATTGTCCTAAATGGCCTCGCATCATAAAGAAGTTTTTTCCGTTTTGTTCTTTTAACCACCAACCATAACCATATTGGGGGCTATTGGCAAATCGCGGCGTAATTGATTTGGTAACAAAGGCGGAATCTAAAAGTTGTTTTCCATTCCATTTACCATAGTCTTTATATAACTTACCAAAACGAGCAAAATCTTTAGCATTACTTGTAATACAGCAGTAAGCCTTTACCAAATCATTATCATCGCTATCTACTTGCCATAATGTCTCATTTTCAGATCCTAATGGTTTCCAAAAATTTTCTTCAAAATAATGATATAACTTTTTACCAGTCGCTTTTTCTATTACCATGGCTAACATTTGGGTGTCTCCACTTGCATATTTAAAGCTTTGACCAGGTGTAGTAACTGTTTTTAAGCCGTTAATAACCTTAGCTAAATCATCATCAAAATAAGCACGTGTAGTGATAGAGAGTGGTGAGTAATAGGCTTCGTCCCAATCTGTTCCAGAAGCCATACTGCTCAAGTCTCCAACAGTTGTTTTTTTAGCTTCACCTTCACAAAAAGCGGGTAAGAAATCACAAATAGGCTGATTTAAACTTTTTATATGTCCTTGCATAATTGCTTTTCCTAATAGCCCCGAAACATAGCTTTTAGCCATAGAAAACGAGTTAGATTTAGAATTGGCATTGTAATTATCGTAATAGTTTTCATACCAAATACTATCGTTTTTTATAATTACGTATGCAATAGTTCCCCAATCTTTATTTGCTTTTTCTAGTGTTTCTGTAGCTTTTTTAAGATTGTAATTTTTATGATTTGGCCATGGTTGAGGTGTATCATTCTCTATAATTTGATAATCAAATTTTTTATAATCATCTAGAAAAGCTGTGGTATGACCTCTTAAGTAAATGGTTCTTACCGCTTTTATCATGTAATCTGTATCTGTAATATATAATACAATTATAAGAAGTGTAAATAATATGGCGAACCACTTGAAAAATTGTTTTAGAAACCTCATTAATTAGCGAATTTACTGGTTAAATATAAGGAATTTAAGAGGGTTTTTCTTACTTTTTAGGTTTTCTCTGTTTTATTTTTTCTTTGTAAAATGCTTTTTTGGCAACATAAACAGTCTTAGAAATTTCGGCAAAAACGATAGCTTCAGCATTTACCAAATGCATTGTTTTTACAATATCAATTTCGTTTTTAAGTTTTAAATCATTTTTTAGTGCGTCAATTTCTTCAGCAGAAAAAATGAACTCACCATAAATGGTTTCTTTGGCAGGGCGTTTATATTTAATACTTGCAGCTTTATCCCAAACGACATAATCATCTCCTAGAATTTGCAAAAGCTGAATCATGTATATAGGATCTGTGGCAGATAACATGCTACCTCCAAATATAGTTCCTGCATAATTCCGATTTTTGTAATTGAGAGGAATTCTTATTTTTATGTAATGTAAATCGTCACTAACTGTTATTAGTTTAGCCGTGCTGCGACGATACATTGGGGACCAATTAAAGCCGTATTTATAGATTTGCGCTTCTGTAAAAAAACGTTTTAGAAACTTGGTAGCTGCTTTATACATTTAAAATAAAGATTGTTGTTTGTAGGGACTTTCATGTTCTATAAGCCATTTTTTTCTGTGTAAACCTCCAGCATAACCTGTTAAGCTACCATCACTACCTATAACACGATGGCAAGGAACAATAATCCAGAGTGGGTTTTTACCGTTCGCATTTGCAACCGCTCTAATCGCTTTTACATCTCCTAGTTGTTTTGAAAGAGTTAGGTAAGAGGTTGTTTTACCAAAAGGAATTGTTAATAATTCATTCCAAACGCGTTGTTGAAAAACGGTGCCTTGAGCATTTAGTTTTAAGCTAAAAGTCTCTCTTTCTCCTTTAAAGTATTCGTTTAATTGAATAACACAATCTTCAAGAACTTCAGGAATTGTTGTAGAAATTGAGTTTTCTTTATTTAATATTGAAACGGCCATAATACCATTGGCATCACCAGTAATTTTGGCAATTCCTAAAGGTGTTTTTATGGTACATTCTTCCATTACGTGTCAAGATTCTCGTCGTTTAAAATACCTAGTTTTTTGGCTCTAACTTCCCAGTTTTTTCGAGCTTGTAATTGTAAATCTGAAATGGTATCACTTTCGTCCATAATTTCCAAACCTAATAAAGTTTCTATAACATCTTCCATGGTTACTAAACCACTCACAGTACCATATTCATCTACAACCAAAGCCATATGATTTCTGGTTTCAACGAGTTGTTCGAATAATTTAGGTATTGCTAAGTCTCTATTAATAATGATAATATCGCGTTTTATTTCAGATAATTTTTTAGAACCATTACCTAAGGCCATTTCTTTATAAATTTCATCTTTTAAGACCAAACTTTTTATATTATCTTCAGTATTTGTATAAACAGGGATTCTTGAAAAACGTAGGTTTAAGTTTTCCTTAAAAAATGATTCTACTGTAGTGTTTTCATTTTCGGTTTTCATAACTGTTCTAGGCGTCATGATATTTTTTGCCATAACGTCTTTAAACGTTAATAAGTTTTTAATGACCTTACTTTCACTTTCTAAGAAAACACCATCTTCATGAGCCATATCGGCCATAACATGAAAATCTTCTCTGCTTAGTACACTGCCATGATGCCCTTTACCTCCAATAAGTTTAGTAGTAAGTTGTAATATCCATAGAATGCCAGTCCATTTTAAAGGAAAAATTAAAACCTTTAAAGCTTTGGTTGTGAAGTTTGATAAGCCTTTCCAGTAGGTTGCACCAATAGTTTTTGGGATAATTTCTGAAGCAACTAAAATAAAAATAGTCATAATAGAAGATACAACAGCGACCATTATATCTTCAGTAAATTCAATACCAAAAACAGACCTGGTGGTGTTTCCGTACATTTCTACGTATGCTACTTTTGCCTGTACACCAACAAGTATAGCGCCTACAGTATGGGCAATAGTATTTAACGTAAGAATAGCAATAAGAGGCCTGTCGACATCCTCTTTTAAGTTCTCTAGCTCTGTTGCAAAGCTTTTGCCTTCTTTCTTTTTAACGTTAATGAATGTTGGCGTAACGCTCAATAAAACAGCTTCCAATATAGAACATAGAAAAGAAAAGAAAATAGAAATGATTCCGTAGAAAAGTAGTAATCCCATTAAAAATAATATTTAATGCTAATTTATATAAAAAAAAGAAACGGCTTTGTAATAACTTAAATTAAGATTGGTACCATTCATTATAATTTATAGTTTCTAGACTAAAATTAACTAGGAAATTTGAAAATTTTAGATTTTATCAGTTCAAAATACACCCACTATACAATCGAATACAATTTTCTTTTTTTTAAAAACGACTTTCGACTCATTTCAAAGTTAGTTAATCTCAAAAACAAAAAAGAGAGACTGCCTTTACAGGCAGCCTCTTTAATTTCACTTAGTTGAAATAGGCTTAAGTGTGTTTTAATTTTAATAATCAATTAATTTAATAAAATTAATGAAAAGTATATTTGTTTGATTATAAATAGTTTAGCGTTTGCGTCTTTAAACTAAATTATAACTAATTTGGTTAAAAATTGCTTATGAACCAAATCCGCCATCTAAATTATTAGCATCATTACACAAAGCACTACTTCTAGGGTTATACATGCGTCGTAAAGCTATTTTATCATTTCTTGATAAGCCTAACTTAGTTCTAGCCTCTATCGATCCAGGAGCTCCAATTCTCTGAACGCCATTAAACATTATTGAAGCTCTGTCTAAATTTAATGTTCCAGTAATTTGATTAAATTCTAAAATAGAATTACCAGGATTTTTTGCATGTCTTAATCCTATAATATGTCCTAATTCATGTGTTAATATTTGTGACCACTGCTTTGTATTTATTTTTTTATTGTTGAAAGTACGAATATCTGGATCTACCTCTATAAGGCTATTTTTTTCTATACTTCCAAAAAACGGAACATTAACACTTGCAGCAACTCCAGTTCGCTGATCAACAAATTCAGCTTTAAGATCCTCTCCTCTATTCACTAACTTAAACTTAAGAGAATTTTCTCTAGAAGCATTATTCCACCTTCTAACCGCTATTTTAAGCGCTTGAGATTGCACAGTATTTCCTAGATTATTTTTTATTTTTATTACTTTTGCATTCTTACATGATAATAGTGCAGAAAATGCTTGCCTTGTGTTCTTTTTCTTGAGAAGTTGCTCTATGGATATTTTTATATCTCCTTCTACAAATACATTATCACCTACTACCATTGCAGGTATACTTTCTGTATCAAACCCTATACTTGAAAGTTTCGATAAAATTTCTTCAGAAACTTTTTCATTAATTTCCTCTGTTTGAACACCTTCTGTTGTACAACTAGTTAATACCGAAATAATTAAAGATAAGACGATAATTTTTGTTGTTTTCATTTTTGTTGTTTTCATTTTTAAATTTATTATCTAAGTGTTTTAGAGTACTGTTTTCTTATTTGTAATTATGGCTAGTTATCATTGTAATCTTTTATTTAACACGTATAGAAATTATGAATAGGTTTTCATTTTTTACTTTTACATGTAATGAGTTTTTAATACCATAATTATCACAAATAATAATCTAATTATCAAAAAACAAGCTTATCAGGTTTGAAAATTTAATTAATAATAGCTAGTGTTTTGATTTTTTAAATTAATACTTACAATCAATTAGTTGTAATTTACAATTTAGAGATGCAAACGCTAAATCTACCCTTAATGGATAACTAATTTTTAATAACTAATTGATTATGATTATATAAACTATGTTTCTTAGCTTTTAAATTAATAACATACTTTACTTACAAAAAAGATCAATCTGAACTCTTTTACATCACTCAAATTTAAAGAAGTCATTTTAAATTTAATAATAAACGACCTTGATAAAAACTATATACAGTTTCATTACATGTAGATTATATGACATAGTTCAAATTTGTAAGTAACTAATGCCTCTATAATTGTTTAAGACTTTTAAAATGAAATATTTATTTAGATTAGATCTTTTTTCACTTTAAAATGAGTGTTTTAGCAGTTAATTATTTGCAAGGTTTTATTTTAATGACTATTTTGAATTTCCTAAATCTAATAACATATGAAAATAGTCGGGCTCTTTTTTTTGTGTTACCTAGTCTTACCTAGTTATAACCTAAGCGCGCAAAACCTTACCGCTACACAAAAGGACACACTAAATGTTATATTAAATAAGTCTAGTAGAGCATTCAAGTCTTTAGATTATGATGATGCGATTATATATGGTTCTAAATTAATTGAAAAAGGAACCGATTTTAATACCAATTACTACGAATTTCTTGGATACGAACTTTTAGGTAAAGTTTATGATGTTCTTGAAGATTCTACCAAAGCAAGAATAAACTCTCAAAAAGCATTAGAAATAGCAATACAATCAAAAACAGACACATTAATATCTAAAGGCTACTTAAACCTTGGCATTATTTACTCTAATAGTAATAATTATCAAAAAGGAATAGACTATTTCCAAAAGAGTTTAGAGATAAGTGAAAAAAATAATAAGCAAGGGCAAATGCATATGGCTTATGTAAATTTATCACGTACTTATTTAGAAAATGAAGAAGATGATGAAGCCTATTTTAGCTTATTAAAAGCCAAAGAAATTTCTGAAAAACATACTGTAAACTCAAATGATGAAAATACCGAACATCTTCTTTTTGCTAAGTATTATTTAAAGAACAACAATTATAATCTCGCAAAAAAAGAGTTGTATGTTTCTGCAAATAAGGCGGACAAGGATTCTTTGATAGATTTGGGGGCTCAAACATATCATTTACTAGCCAAGTTATATTCAGAAAAAGGAGACTATACTAATGCTTATGTAAACCTTGAGAAGCACAATCATTATAATCAAAAAATTTATGCATTAAAAAAAGTAGAAGAAATTGAAAAAGCAAGTGCTAAATTTGGTTTGATAGAGTATCAAAAAAACTTAAAAACGGCTTTAAAAGAACAAGAATACTCAGAAAGATTAATTAGAAAATCAAAAGAGCTTACGACAATATTCGTTGCTGCTACAGTTATACTTTTGCTAGCACTAATTGGTTTCTTTTTACTTTTTAAAGCTAGAAAAAGGATCATACTTAAGCTGCAAAATACTAATCAGGCATTAATTCAAGCTAAAGAAAAAGCCGAGAGATTATCTAAGATAAAGACTCAGTTTTTCTCTACAGTAAGCCATGAATTAAGAACTCCTCTTTATGGTGTAATAGGTATTTCTACTATATTACAAGAAGACAAAAGTTTAGTAAAGCATGAACGCGATTTAAGATCGCTTAAGTTTTCTGCAGATTATCTATTGGCTTTAGTTAACGATGTTTTATTATTAAATAAAATTGATGCCGAAGCCATTCGTTTAGAGAAAACCGATTTTGAGTTAAATGTGCTAATTCATAGTATAACTAGGTCGTTTGAATACAGTTTAGAGCAAAACAATAATAAATTGCATATTAATATAGACAAAAATATTCCTAACAATTTAATTGGTGATCCGGTGCGGTTTTCTCAAATATTAATGAATTTAATGGGTAATGCTATTAAATTTAATGAAAATGGAAACATTTGGTTAGATGTTAGTTTAATTGCAGTAACCAATACAGGTGCTTATAAAACTTTATTTGTTATTAAAGATGATGGTATAGGCATTCCAGAAGATAAACAAGAATCTATTTTTGAAGAATTCTCTCAAGTAGAGAATGAAAACTATAGTTATAAAGGAACTGGACTTGGTTTGCCTATCGTTAAAAAACTGCTTGATTTACATGATAGTAAAGTTGAACTAAAAAGTGAATTAGATGTTGGTTCAGAATTTAGTTTTTACCTTAATCTTGAAAAAAACACAACGCTTAATAAGACTATTCAGCCAAAATTAAATTCGATAAAAGATCTAGATAACGCTGTTTTACAGCTTGATGAAAAAACGCATATTCTGGTTGTAGACGATAATAAGATTAATCAAAAAATCACTCAAAAAATTCTTGAAAAGCATCATTTTAAATCTAGTGTTGCTAATGATGGTCAAGAAGCTATCGATAAAACAAGAGCCAATAATTATAGCCTAATTTTAATGGATATAAACATGCCAAATGTAAATGGTATAGAAGCTGCAATAGCTATTAGAGAGTTTAATTCGCAAATTCCTATAGTTGCATTAACGGCAGTAGAAATGGAAGAAATGAGAGTAAAGATTCTTGATTCTGGAATGAACGATATTATTGCTAAACCTTATGATGTTTCTGAATTTCTATCTATTATATTAAAACATATTTCCTCTGAAGTTGAGGTGGCGTAGTGGTATTTGTATAATAGCTATTACTTCTTTTCTTTTTTAATTAATTTATATGCTTCAGATTTTCTAAATTTATTGAGCCACATTGTATTTCGTTTGTTAGTATTTTCTTCAAATAAATAGGTATAATCACCATAAATTTTGAAGCTAAGTATTGTATTTTTTTCACCTAATGGTATTTTTCCATAACAATCATTATCATCGCAATCTACAAATGAATTCTTTAAAGAAGAATCGATTTTGTTTTTCAAATAATCTGCACCAAGTTCGTATTGATATGTTCTAACTCTAATTGAATCGAGATCTTTTCTTTCTCCAAACCATATTATAGCATCTAAACTCGCTCTGGCTAAAGTGTATCTTTTAGTTTCTATATATAATTTGTAGCGTAATGAATTTACTTAATTTAACAAATTAAGAAGACAAGAACCACATGTACAATATTTTGAATTTTCAGCTTTTTCTATTTTAGTTAAAGTTCTTTGGTGTTTTCCGTTTTTAAAAAGTTTTTCAGCTTTATTAAGAGTTTTGAATGGGTTTTGGCTATAAGTAAGTTGTATTCCATTGGTAATAAGCAGGATGAGTGCTGTTTTGAAAAGAGTTTTTAACATAATTATATTTTCTCAAACCTAATGATTGAATCGGATATAGGAAACTATAAATGAGTTAACCATTCTATTTAAATAGTTATATGTGTTTTTGAGTTAGTTAAGAGTTCTATATAAAATCTACAATTATATTAGAGACTAGCGCTCAATGTCATTAAGTTAATCTTTAGAAGAACCTATTTTGTCACACTGAGCGCAGTCGAAGTTTAATCAAAACGAAGGCTATGATGGTCTTCGACTGCGCTCAGACTGATATCGTAATCCTTAACTTAATGACATTGGACTAGCGCTTCAATGTGAAATTGGCCATAAACTCTCTCTTAGCATTATCACTATCAGTATAAATAACTTTAAACCAATAATCTGATGTTGGTAATTCTTGATTGCGATACCTTCCGTCCCAACCTAAGCTGTTTGGATCAAGTTGTTTTATTAGTTTTCCTTTTCTATCAAAGATGTATATTTTAGGATCGTTTAAATTGGTTGTATTAACTTTCCAATAATCATGATATCCATCATTGTTAGGTGAGAAATGGTGTAAATAGTCCATTAATGTTTTCTCAATTTTTGCAATTCCACAACCGTTTACATCTCTAACACTAAAAACATGTAACCCTGAAGTTATTCCTGAAAAAATTTGTGAGCTTTGATAAGTGCCATTATCTATTGCATATTCATAATTACCATAACCATTGGCAATAACCTCTACGGTATGATTTCCAGAAAAAGGAGGAGAAATGATATCAATTTCTAAAACTTCTGGTGGTCCTGAAGGTGTTATCGTTGTAGATTGCATTACTGTACAACCTGTAACTCTATCTGTAGCAATAACAGAGTAATTCCCAAAGCTATCAGCTGTTAAATCACTTAAGTTTTCATCAGGAATTAAATCACCTTCAAAAAACCATTCAAAATTGTATAAACTTTCAGACAAGCCAGTAGAAATAATTGGTAATTCATATTCAAAGTTAGTTGAACCGTCACTATTTACACATATCGTTTCACTATTTAAACTAAATTCAAAAGGCGTTTTAATAGTAATGGTAAATGGTATATAAGAATAGCAAAAATCGTTTAAACTTGTTTTTTTAGCAATTAATGTATAAGAATTTATACCAGTAGTTGTATAATTTGTACTAGATAAAGCTATGTTTGAAATAACATTCATTTCGTTTGCATGGTAACTAATGTCAAACTCTAACGGGTTATCTGCTCCTAAAACAAAATTATTTAAATCTGATAAATTTATAGTTGTAACATAATCATCATCATCGTCACAATAGAACTGTTCAGGTACTGTATATATATTTGGACCTTGAGGAGCAAGAATTTCAATTATTTCATTACTTGACGTTGCACAATTATTATATTTTTCGATACTAAAGTTAGTATATGTTCCTCTTTCAAGACCGTTAATTATTATTTCTCCGTTTGAGTTTGAAGTATGGTTTATTGGTCCAATAGTAGTTCCGTTGTAATCATATTGATAAGAATAATCTACTGAAAGATTAAGACCTAAAATTTTAATTTCTCCATTTACATTTTCACAGTCTGTTATATCTGTCTTTTCAATACTATAAGTTGGTAGTTCAGGATCATTTAATTCGAAAACTGTACTAAGACTTGTTTCACATCCATCTAAATTAACCGATACCTCTGAGTAATTACCAGCACTTAAATTTAAAATTTCTAGATCTCCATTATTATCTGATGTGAAAGCTATACCACTAACCATTGCACCATTATGCATATAACTAATCGTATAAGATTCGTTTGGAGTTAAACCAGAAAGGATTACTTTTCCTTCATCTCCATTACAAGTGGTAGGATGTTCTTGAGATGCATTTATAATAATAGGATTAAATGTTTGATCTATTTCTTCTAAAACGTAATAATAAGTAAAAGATACTATTTCAGAAGGTTCAATATCATCTAAATTGAAAGCAATAGAAATGGCTTTATCAACTCCAGTTAATACGCTTCCTTGAGTATTTACTAAACCAAAAGCACCATTCCAGACATTACTAGCAGATCTATTACTAAATCCACCATAAGTAACTCTGGCATTAGGTTCATTCGCATAAAAACTTATTTTAGAACCATCCATATCTTCAGGAATACCCGTTGGAGTTTGTGAGGCAGTAACTAAACTAATATGATCTGTATTTGTATTGGCTTGCGAAATAAGTCTCATGTCTGTATCAAACCGCCCATTAATAGTCACATTATTATCGGGATCTACATTATGCATAAAGAAAACATTTTCTTTAATATCACTACTTAAGTTCTCAATTACGGTTTCCATTTTAATAAAAAGGCCTTCTTGTGTAATACTATAGTATCTTTTAATAAAGAGCCCATCTACATTTCCTTCCCATAAGATTTTTGCGGTATCTTCACCACAATCTGAAATAATTACGTTTGTCCCTTTTATTTCTCCTGGAATTTCAAATAATCTATCAACATTATTATTACTGTGGTTTACACCATTAATTTCAATAGTAAATCCTTCTTCTGGGGCTCCTGGAGTAAAAAATCCACCATCATAATCTATCCACCCATCTGCTGCTGGATTGGCAATAAAGCCAAAAATACCATTACTACCATCTTCTCTATTGGTATGAAATGTTGAGGGTTTATTTAAATGGTTGGCGCCAAAAACACCTTTAGAATTTACGCCTATTTCAACTAGGTTTCCTTTAGCCCAGCCTTCTCCATCTATATGGAAAGCTTCTAGTTGTGCATTAATATTAATGCAATAAAAAAACAAAAATAGGAGTAGGCCGATTTGGGTAACATTTTTCATGGATCATTCATTTGGGGATTACAATGATACAAAAAAAAATTAAAAAATACGATTAAATGTAATAAAAATACGATTAAATGTGTATTCGAAAATTACCATTCATCGAAAAGGACAAATAACATTGGGTTGTAAGGCGTTGCAAACTAGTGTTATAAGAAATTTTTTAAGGTAATTTTATGATATTTTGGAGATTTTTAGACTGCTATCAAGGCGACAATAGCAAATTTATAGCGTATTTTACCTTTATTGATTTAAAATTTTTATCACATCTTTAGCAAAGTAAGAAGCAATTATGTCTGCCCCAGCTCTTTTTATGGCAATAATTTGTTCCATCATAACGGCATCATGATCTAACCAACCTTTTTCAGCTGCTGCTTTTAGCATAGCATATTCTCCAGAAACTTGATAAACAGCTATAGGAACCGTAACTTCATTTCTAAGGTCTCTAACAATATCTAGATAAGATAAACCGGGTTTTACCATAACAATGTCTGCACCTTCATCAATATCCATTTTCGTTTCTCTAATCGCTTCATTACGATTAGCGAAATCCATTTGATACGTTTTTTTATCTTTTGGAATGTCTTTAATAGCTGCAGGAGCCGAATCTAAAGCATCCCTAAAAGGACCGTAAAAAGCCGATGCGTACTTTGCACTATAGCTCATTATACCAGCATCAATAAAATTTTCATGATCTAATGCCTTACGAATAGAAAGAATGCGACCATCCATCATATCGCTTGGTGCTACAAAATTAGCTCCTGCTTGAACATGTGAAACGCTCATTTCTGCAAGTACTTTTACCGTAGGATCATTTGCGATTTTACCATTTTCAATAATCCCATCGTGTCCAAATGAAGAGTAAGGATCTAAAGCCACATCTGTCATTACTAATAGATCTGGACATATATTTTTAACCGTTTTTATGGCACGCTGCATTAACCCATCAGGATTTAAAGCTTCTGTTCCTTTATTATCTTTTAAATGATCTGGTACTTTTACAAAGAGTAGTACAGATTTTAAACCTAGTTTCCATAATAATTTAATTTCAGCTTCTAATAAGTCTAAGCTAAAACGATAATAATTAGGCATTGAAGCAATTTCTTCTTTAATACCTTTACCTTCTACTATAAAAAGAGGTGCTAAAAAATCGTTAGGTGAAATTATCGTTTCTCTAACTAAAGAGCGAATGGCTTCATTAGTTCTTAATCTTCTATTTCTTTTTATTGGATACATAAATTTATTCTATAAAATTCGTGATAATGGTTACTTTTATCAAATGCAAAGTTAATCATTAAAACCTATTTTATATTGAGCGTATCGTTGTCTAGTTTAGAATTCAATTTTCCATGGAGAATTTATCAGTCAAAACTTTTAAAGAATTTCGAGCGTCACATTTCTGATAACCATTTTCATGTTATAGCCCCTCCAGGTTCTGGTAAAACGATTTTAGGCATCGAAATTATTAGAAAACTTAGTAAAAAAACATTGGTTCTTGCCCCCACATTGACTATTAGAAACCAATGGGAAGATAGATTACAATCGTTCTTTACTAAAAATAAAGATTACAAATTGTATTCTTTTAATATAAAATCACCTAGTGATATTACTTTCACAACCTATCAATCCTTACATGCTTTTTATAAAACATTTGAAGATAAAAATGACTATTTCGCTTTTTTTAAAAAGCACAATATTGAAACGTTAGTTTTAGATGAAGCACATCACTTAAAAAATGCCTGGTGGGCTTGTTTATTCGATTTAAAAAACAACAATCCTTTTTACATTGTTGCATTAACTGCAACACCTCCTTATGATAGTGATAGAATAGAAATTTCAAAATATTTTAAACTTTGTGGAGAAATAGATGATGAAATTGCTGTGCCAGATTTAGTGAAAGAGACCGATTTATGTGCGCATCAAGATTTTGTTTATTTCTCTAAACCAGAAGATTTAGAGATTAATTTTATAATGGAGTACAGGCAGAAAATTGCCGATTTTAAAGATGAATTACTCAAAGACGATATATTCATTTCCTATATAAAGCAGCATCGTTTTTTTAAATACACTGAAAATAATTTAGAAGAACTCTATTCTAACATCGATTATTTTTCAGCTATTTTAATATTTTTAAATGCTAGCGGTGTAACGCTTGAAAGAGAAAAATTAGAAATCTTAGGGTTTAATAAGAAAGAAAAAATAAAGTTTCCAACATTACAATTGGAATGGTTAGAGGTTTTATTTCAAAACTTATTAGTTAATGATAGAGAGCAATTGTTAGAAAGTGAAGCCTATCTTCTTGAATTAGAAAGAAAATTAAGACGGTTAAATGTATTTGAAAAAAGAAGAGTGAATTTTGTTGGTGAAGATTTGCTTTATAAATCATTAACCAATAGCCCCAGTAAGCTTAAGAGTATTGTTAGTATAGTGTCTTCTGAATATAAAAGTTTAAATGAAAATTTAAGAGGTGTCATTTTAACAGATTATATTAGAAAGGAATTTTTAAATACTGAAAAAAGCGAGATACGTAGTATAAATAAAATAGGCGTTATTCCCATTTTCCAATACTTACGAAGCCATTTCTCAAATAAAGAAGCATTAGCTGTACTTTCTGGAAGTATAGTGATTATTCATCATTCAATTTTAAAAGCATTTCAACAGATTGCTCATGAGGGTTATTATTCATTTGCACCTTTACAAATTGATAGCGATTATCTATTAGTGAACTCAAAAAAGAAATCAAAAAATACTATAGTGAGTATTATTACAAAGCTTTTTGAAAATGGCGACATTAAAGTTTTAGTGGGAACAAAATCTTTGTTGGGAGAAGGTTGGGATGCGCCATCTATAAACAGTTTAATTCTAGCATCTTTTATTGGATCTTTTGTGTCCTCTAACCAAATGAGAGGCAGAGCGATTAGGGTAAACGCTAACGTGCCAGATAAAACAGGAAATATATGGCATCTTGCTTGTGTAGATCCTACAGTTTCAAATGGAGGTAGAGAAGTTGATGTTTTAAGACGTCGTTTTGAAGCTTTTATTGGGGTTTCAAATACTAAACAAGCCTACATTGAAAATGGTTTAGAACGTTTAGAGTTACCAGAATATATTTCAGTTGAAGCGATTGAAGACCTAAATAAAAAAACATTAGATAGTGCGAACAATAGAAGTGAAATCATAAAAAAATGGCAAAATGCCGTTGATATGGGAACACAACTAAAAAAAGAAATCAAGATTTTTAATTTTGGAGCGCTTCCTTACAAAAAACAAAAACAACTCTATTATTTTGATGTGGTCAGGTTTTTTGTAATAGAACTCTTTTTTTCAATATTACTTTTCAATATTGAGTTTCTTTTAAAAAGTTTTAATGTTATCATGCAAAAAGGGTTCACCTATTTTCTGTATTCTTTTTTAGCATTCTTTTTTATTTCGTTTGGTTATAAATTGTATAAAGCCTTAAGACTGTATATACGGTATGGATCTTTTTATAAAACCGTAAAAAAAATGGGAAGCGTGGTATTGAATAGTTTATATGAATTGAGATACATGACAACAAATAAAGATTTAGTGTTTATTGAGTCCAGACGTATTAATAGTGGCGATGTTACTTGTAATTTAATTGGAAGTAACCCTTATGAAAATGCATTATTTTCGGCAGCTTTAAGAGAGCTTATAGAGCCTATACAATCGCCAAGATATATAATCATAAAGACGAACTTCTTTAGAAGGCGTCTAAATATTGAAAACTTTTATCCTATTCCTGAAATCTTTGGGGATAAAAAAACAAACGTACTCGTTTTTCAAAGAAACTGGCGTCACATTATTGGTAAAAATAAAGTGTTTTATACGCGTCATATTAAAGGAAGGAGATTGTTGTTAAAGGCAAGATTGTTTCATGTTTATAATGCCTTTAAAAAAGTTTCTAAGGAAGTCACTGTTTGGAAATAACTACTCTAAATTACGTATAAATTTTTCAACATTAATGTGTACATCGTCTTCACCTTGTTGGTCAAACGGATTTTCTAAATGCGATTGAATATTATCTAATGCGACTAAAATAACACTAAACATAATTGGGACTGCAAAGTGTAGTCCAAAGTTATAGCTTGTTACATTATGGGCAAAATGAGGGCCATAAATTATTGGCAAAGCAATAATAAAAATATCGCTATAGGTTCGTAATGTTCGAGGAGTTCTGTATTGATAAATGTGTTTAATACGCTCAAAAGAGATCATCATTTTACTTAAAAATTGATTTGATCTTGAAGCTTCACCAGAAGGTAACCCGTGACCACGCATACCTTTTATAAATAAAGATAATTTTTTAAAATTGTCATACACTTCCTTTTCGTTGTTTTCTAGCTCACTTACTGGATCTGTGAAAATTTGTTTGCAAGAGTTTAATAAACTCGCTAAATGCTCTTTTAACTCTGCTTTTAATTCTTGTGGCGGATTTTCAAGCCAATCAGATACAGCAAAGTATAAAGCACGACCATGAGCCTTTATAGAACCGTATTCATCTAGAGCCACTTCACGACGTTTATAAGCACCACCAATAGAGAATACAATTGGGAATACAATCGCAGTTCCTATTAACGTTAAAGGGAAGTCTGCTTTAATATGAAAACGTAAACAAATTGCAGTAGATGCAATTGCTAAACCGGTGATTAAAAAAGTTTTCCAGTTTATAATTAAACCTACACGTTTAATGAGTTTTAGCATGTTTTTTTTATTATAGACCTGTCAGGTCTAGTTATTTAATTTATTTATTATTAATCACTAAACCCTAGGTAAGTCCAATGGTTATTTTCTTTTACAAAAGCCGACTTTTCATGAATCACATCTACTTTTCCATTTTCATTAAAATGGGCATTAAACGTAACGGTTCCTTTGGTATCATTTTGTAAGCCTTTAGACGTTTCTAACACTTCCAGTTTTATCCATTGTACAGATTTGGCCCATTTAACGATAGATTCTTTTCTAAGTATTGGTCGTGTTTTAGAATGATGGCTTTTCATTAAATAATCGCCATTTGCTAAAACAAAAGCACTGTATCTGGATCGCATTAATTGCTCGGCAGTAAGTGCTGTCGAAATATCGTTATGTGCCTGTTCACAACAATTAGAGTAACTTTTTTGATTTCCGCAGTAACAATTCATTGTTTTGTTTTTTAAACCCAATCTTTCGGGTTTTGTAATATTTTTATTAATCGTTCTTCTTCGCTTCCTGGTTCTGGTTTATGATCATAAACCCATTGTACATGCGGTGGTAAACTCATAAGAATACTTTCTATTCGGCCATTTGTTTTTAACCCGAAAAGCGTGCCTTTATCATGAACTAAATTAAATTCGACATAACGACCACGACGAATTTCTTGCCATTTACGTTGCGCCTCTGTATGGATTAATTCTTTTCTTTTTTCTACTATCGGAACATAGGCATCGAGGAAACTATTTCCTACTTCGGTTACAAAATCATACCAGCTTTGCATAGGCATTTCTTCTGAAGCTTTGCAGTAATCAAAAAACAAACCACCAACACCTCTGCCTTCATTGCGGTGTGCGTTATAAAAATACTCGTCGCAACGGGCTTTGTACTTTTTATAAAAACCGTCATTATGACGGTCGCAAGCCGTTTTACAGGTTTGGTGAAAATGTTTAGCATCTTCATCAAATAAATAGTAGGGAGTAAGGTCTTGTCCGCCTCCAAACCACTGGTCTACGATTTCTCCTTCTTTATTGTACATTTCAAAATAGCGCCAATTGGCGTGAACCGTGGGAATCATTGGATTTTTTGGATGAATAACCAAGCTTAATCCACAGGCAAAAAAATCGACATCTTCGACACCAAAATATTTTTGCATGGTATCGGGAAGTTTACCGTGAACACCAGAAATATTAACACCTCCTTTTTCTATAATATTACCATTTTCGATAATACGTGTTCTACCGCCGCCGCCTTCAGGTCGCTTCCAAATATCTTCTTGGAATTTTGCTTTCCCGTCTATAGCTTCAAATTTAGACGAAATGGTGTCTTGTAAGTTTTGTATGTAGTTGTAAAATTTATCTTTCATTAATAATTGTATTTCAAGTGTAGACTTACAAGGTTCTAAAAACCTTGCCGGTCTTAGTTTAAGATCGGTTTTTATCTTATAGGTCTAGGAATCTACTAGTATGTTTCTAATCCTGCAAGGTCTCAAAGACCTTGCAGGTATAAACCTAAATCATCCTCATTTAAAACTAGGTTTCAAACGTGCAAAGATCTGTGATGTTTCTAATCAAGATCATGTAAGTATAAACTTAAATCACTCTCATTTACTTCAAACCGTTCTTGGTGTGCAAATTTAAAGTTTTCTACGGATTCGAATAACCGTAAAATCTCTAAATTATCAATATTAAATACTTTAGGGTTTCTTTTTGCTAAATAATAGTTTAGAGAAGAGAATAGATACAGCTCAGGATTGTATTTAGGATTATTATGAACATAGATAGTTGCATTTTTTAAATACGTCTCGGTAATTAATTTTTTTCTTTTGAAATGTTTTTCAAATAAACTTCCTGTTCTATTTTGTTGTTTATTATATGCTTTTGCATAGGCATTAAATAAGTTGGAGAGTGCTTGAGTCACTATTTTTTCGTCTTCTATTATTTTAAGAATAAAATGGTAGTGATTTTTCATTAAACAAAAGGCTATGATGTTTGCTTTCCCGTTTAGATATTTCCCTACTAATTTTAGAAAGTATGCAGAATTATTATCGGTTTTAAAAATAGTAGTACTATTAATTCCTCGATTATAAATATGGTAATAACTGTCTTTTTCTAATTTTTCGAGTTTCATTTAGCAGTTTTTTATTTTCGAGTTAGTCTTCTGTTTTTCCTTTACATTTTCTTGGCCTCTAATCCTACAAGGTCTCTAAGACTTTGTAGGTATAACCCTAATCATCCTTGTTTAATCTCAATTGCTTTTAAAGATCGTGTAGATACAAACCTAGCAAAGCCTATTCCAATCTTTAGACCTACAAGGTTTTCAAGCCTTGCAGGTCTTTTCCGGGTAATGGCGGCAGATAGTTATTCTATCTATTTTTAAATCTGAAAAAAACTACTATCATCTTTGGGTTTTTCTTTAGCTATTTTTGGAGTTACTTTTTTAGGAGTGGGTTTTGCTTTTTTAGCGTTGAGGTTTTCTCCCATAGTTATCGAAGTTTTTGGTTTCGTTTTCTTTACAGGAACTGTTTTGGAAATTGGCTCTTTTTTCTTTGGAGTTACTGGTGTTGGTTTTTTAATTGACGTTTTTTTAGACGGCGTAGTTGAAGCTGACTTTACAGGAGCCACTTCTTTAGGTTTAGAAGCTGTTTTTTGAATTGCTGAATCTGGATTTTGATCTGGGTCATTACCACGAAGCATTATTTCGTCTTCTTGTTTAAATTCTAACATTTCATCTAGAGTAAAGTGACGAATTGGGACATCGATAAAACCTGGGATATTGTCAATGTTTTTTACTTGATACAACTCTTTTATAATTGCAATACATTGTTTTTTAGAAGCATAGCATTGTTTGTGTATTTTATTTAGTTCTAAAGGACTATCTACTTTCCATTTATTAATGCCTTTCCAATTAAAATAGATTTGATATTCTTCTATATCAGATTTATATAACTTTATCTCAGAGTCAGGATGTACAGAAAGGCTATTAAACCAATCAATACATTTACTAGCGCTACTTTTTTCTTCAATTGTATTTATTCCTCTAATCGTATCTTCGATGAATGCTTTCATTATTTCTATTATTTTAATTAAATAATGCTTAAAGGAGAGTTTAGATTCTTTTTATGTAGTTTAATATCCAATTTTACTGTTTTTTGGTTTAGAGGGTTATACAACATGAGAACAGGTAATCCATTACGCCTCTTTAGTCTTATTAACTGACTGTCTTTCCCCATGAATTCTATTTCTATATCTCTTAAACTAAACGGAATAACATTTAATCCAGATTCATTGAATATTTCTCTAAGCATTAGCCTTTCTCTTTCAATTTCTTTAGCTCCATAATAATAAGTTGTTTCAAGAATTTTATCTCTTTCACTTGTTATTTCCATGAATTTATTAGCATTTTTTTGATTGATTATAGATTCAATTTTTTGATAATAATTAAAAGCATCCAATAATAAACTTTGCGAATTGTAGTCTATTAAGCTTATTGATTTTTGCCACCCTATTAATTTAAAAGGCAATATCTCGGCAGAGGAAAAAGCTTTTAACTTATATAGAGGTAGTCCTTTAATAGGTATTTTGGGGCTAATATTTGGGTTGTCGGTACTTTGATCAGGAGTTTCTGTCTGGAATAATTTTATAGATGTCTTAGTTGGGGCTATATAATCTAACATTAAAATTTCTATTTTTGCATAAGATGTAATTTCTAAAGCCTTTTTATTATGAGCAGGTAGAACAGTGGCTACAATATCAAATTTCTTATTTTCTAATAATAAATGATTAATTGGAACAGATATTGACATTCCCCCTCCCTTAGCTGAAGCTTTGCTTTTATATTCGAATACATTAATGCCATTACATTTAACTTCTAATTGGCAGTTTATCGCATTCATAGAAATTATATAAGCTGGTTTTATAAACTTTGGTTTCATCAATGTTTTTTGTTTTTTTCTTCTATGTTAAAATTGTTTTTTTAGAATAGATTATGACAGTTGCAAGCGAGGAGTTTTTATTGGGGCGTCCCATTTTCCTATCACTCCACTCCATTGTTTTTCTATTTGGTCATCAAATATCCAACCTGAAACACTTCCACGAATTAAAATAGTTCCTTTTATTCCCTTGAAGTCAACCTCTCCTTCTGTATAAAGGCCATTATTATCATTTCCTACTCTAGCGGTAGCTTCAAGCCCACCGGCTAAACTACCTTCTAATTCTGCTTCATATTCAATTCCCCAAAACGAGCCCTCAATGTGAAAGCCCATACTAATTTTTAAGGCATATTCAAATGAAAAATTAACTTCAGACGAGTTTTCTGATAAGTTAAGCTTTCCAATTAATTTAAAGTTCATTGATAATCCTACAGTAAAGAAGAATACATCAGATAATTTTCTGTCAGTAATATATTTTAGAACCTTACTAATAAAAATCATTAGTGCAAATCTTTTTTCACCAGTTCTTACCAAGTCAACCTCTATTTCGCAACCTAACAAAGGGTCAAGCCCAAATTCAATAACCTCTTCTGATTTTCTGTAAAACAATGTATCTGAGGGAATTATTTTGTGTTTGGCAGCAAAAAAAATAGAAGGGGGAATAATGGCGATTGATACGGCATCGTCAGAAGTATGATTCCCTTTAAGTTTATCAGCTAATTTATCAATAGCACCTACGAATCCAAAAAGCTGTTTTGAAATCCCGTATATTTTGTCCACTTTACCAGTAATACTTAAATCTGTACCATTAGTCTCTTTATTGTAAGTGACGCCATATACAAATTTGAAAGAGGCAGTTCTGTGACCGTAATTGAGTTTTTTTGAATTAAAGTTTCCTATCCTTCTTGCTTTGTCTTGGTGTTTGTTAAATTTATCTCCTGGCGATTGATTCCCGTGAATATATGTAAGTGGATCGTCAGATCCTAAAGCAAAAAGCATTGTCCATTCTGCATCTGGCAAGACTTCTGCCATCACAGTATTTTGATAATTACATAATTGAACGTCAAACTCATGTTTCTTAACGAGTAATTCTTCTGCCAATCCCATAAAATTCAGGAGAAGTTTATCCCGTTGCATAAAAGTAGGGTTATAAATAATATCAAATTCTGATTTTAGTTTGTTAGCACTTCCAGGTAATCCTTTAATTGATGCATTTGTTCCATCAATGCGATGAGTAATTGAAGATTCAGAAGATGAATTAGATTGTTTTAACCCTTCAATTATGAGACTTAACTTGCTTTTGTATTCGTTTGTAGTGCCAGCAACAAATTGTATTGGTTTTGGTAAAGGTGTTTTATTAGCTTTATCCCCTTCCTTCTTTTCATAAATAAGATGCTCTAGAGTATCATTTTTGATAGCTGTTAACTTAGTAAACTTACATTCGTCAGTTTCCTTTTCTTCCTCTTCTTCTTTTTCTTTTTCCGGTTCTTCTGGCGGTGGCGGCGGTGGCGGTGTGTCTTCTTCGGGCTCTTCTTCTTTTGGTTTTTCTTTTTTTGGTTTTACATTGGTTACCACATCTCCAGGAGGCAAGCCATTGGCTACAAAACTCATACCGTCCATAGCAACGTTGACAAGCCCTAAATTAGCTGCTGTTTTTGTAAAAGCAGTACTAAGTTTACCAGCAATTCTGTCGTTATATTTCTTTTTTAGACCATCTATATACCCACCAAAATCATCCATTCGTCCAAGCCACTTAGAGGCTTTATCCATGTCCTTTTGTAATTCGGCAGATTCTGCTTGAGCCTTGTCAATTTTCTTTTGAGCTTTGTCGTAGCCTAATTTTTTTAATTTTTCATCAAATTCGCTTTGTAATTTAACATTCAATCTACCTTTGGTTCTGTCTATTTTTCGGTTTACAGAATCTTGTGCTCTATTTTTTGCACTATCTTTTAGAATTTTTGGTATTTCACCTTGTCCTGGAATAGGAATGCGCCCTGCTTGTGAGGGATAACTCATGCTTTCTAGTATTGCTAATGCTTTTTTGCTATCTTCTCCATCATCAAAAGTGGCATCCTTGTTTATTGCTAATATCTGCTCCTTATGAGCGTCATATTTTTTAGTTGCTATTTTATCAATATGTTCTTTCTCTATTTTTTTTTGTTCTAACCATCTTTCTAGTGGCCCTTTATCTGAAAAAGACGGAATTGTATGGTTTCCACCTCCCGAGCCGTCAAAATTAAGAAGACTTTTAGTATTAATTTCATTATTAAAATAACTATTAAGTTCACTGGTTGAGTCTATTATTCCTTGTCGTAATATAGAAGCTTCTTCGACCGAAAGATCAGATCCTAATGCTCCTAATTCTTCTAAGGAGGGTATTTCTATATCATTAATAACTCCCGATATTTTAGATTTAATTTCAGGTACTTTTTTCTCTAAAGACGAAAGTGTTTCATCTAGTTGTTCTTTACTAAGGTTAGCTTGTTCAAGAGCACTAGTAGCACTTGCTATTGCTTTTTTTATTTCGGGATTATCAAATAGTTGTCCAATAGGTTTTAATCCTTCTAATACAGCTTCAATTTCTTTGGCTACTCCATTTGCTACTTTTTTAGCCATGTTAGCAGCCTTATTAGCCATACCGTTTATTTTGGCTTTTGCTTTGTCAACAATATTAGGTTTTGGTGGTCCAACAAACTCCGATTTAGCAGGTTCGGGTTCGAAACCGATGTAGCCACCTCCTTTGGTACAAATAAGTTCACTGTGTTCTACTAAAGGAATAAATTTATCTGTATTAACAGTAGGTTCTGCATAGTCTATCCATTTTGTTAATATTGGAGTACAAGTTCCTGTAGGCGTACCACTACATTTAGAAAAAACAGGAATATTAGCAACTGTAATTTTGTCCATTTCAGTTACTATAGGTTTTCCGCCAATAGTAACCGTTTTTGTGGTAGATTTCATAGAATGAAATTCTCCTGGACATTTGTCACATTTAACTTTAAACCCCTCGTGTGAAATACGTTTCTCTACCATTTACTATTTGTTTTTGATAACAAGCATTATTGTGATATGATTAAAGTGCTTTTAGTTTGCTAATTTGTCTATAACTGTAAACGCCTGGGATTTCTATATTCATTAATGAAGTCGCTTCTTCTACACTATCATCTTCACTTAAATCTAAAGCTTCAAGATAACTGCCATCTATTTTTATATTGTATTTATGAACATCATAAAGCGTACTCAATAACTGAGATGCTTTTTCTTCATCAAAGCCTGGCGTATCTATATCTCCAGATCTTATAATTTGATACCCTAATGTGTCTTCATTAATAGCAACAACTTTAGTATCTAATTTAACAGGTAACGCAGTCGTATCAAAAAAATCATGCCATACTTTTTGTTGTTTGATTGCATCTTCTACTAATAAATTATGTTGATATATAGGCGGGAATAATAGGGTATTGATTTCAGATTTTTTTACGAGGTTTAAAAACTCATCATGGTTTTTAATTATGGCATCTACTCCTTCAATAAACTGGTTTATATTCTCAATATGATGTTTGTGTTCTTTCTTAAAAAATTTCTTTTGTTCATACCATTTCTCTGAGATTTCACCGCGATTTACAATAGATATGATGTCGCCATGTTCGTCTGTGTATAAGGTTAATTTATTTTGCAAATTTGCTAGTTGATCCTCAACACCAAGAACATCATCTTTATTACTTTGCTTTCTGTCAATTACTTTTACTGAAAAAAGGTATCCAAAATCGTCTTTTCTAATGAACGTTTTTTTGACTTTAATCTGAATTCTATTTTCAACAGGTTCTTCAGGCGATTTAATATACCTGTAGGTATCCATTTCATAAAGAATTGAATACGGGTTATTTGATAAGTAAATATCATTCTTTTTAGTTACTTTAAGTGCCATGATTAATTGATATTAACTTTACCACCTAATACTTTTACTTTAGCTCCATTTAATAGGCTAGTAGCAGCTCCAGTTAAATTAAGAACACCAGCCGTTATAACCGTTAAAATGGCACCACTTTGTATATTAGCCATTACAGAACCAGTTATAGATACTCTTTTTCCAAAAACAGAAACACTTTTAGAACCTTTAATAGAGGTTTTTGCTCCAGATTTAGCTGATAAATCACTGCCAGCATCCATTTTTAGATTAGCACCAGCACTAGAACTAATATCTGTCGAAGCTGTAGATGTTATATTGTTTCCAGCGTTTACTGTTAAATCATTACTGGCTTCAATAGCAATATCTTTAGAAGAGAATGTTATTTTATTAGGCGCGTTAATGGTGATTTCTCCATTTCCACCCATAATAATCGTATTTCCGCTAGGATCTGCAATGGTTACACTACCATCGGCATCATTAAGCGTCACTTGGTTTCCACTTCTGGTTTTTATCGCTTTTAAGTGGTTATTTCCACTTTTAAAACTTTCTGGAACAGAAGATGAATTATATAAACTTCCTTGAATTATTGGACTTTCTGCATTTCCACCTTCATAACCAACAACGACTTCATCACCAATTTCTGGCACCATAAAAAAGCCTTGCCCAGCACCTGCAGCTGTGCTACTCAATCTTACAAATGGTGTGGTTTCTCCAAGTGGCTTTTGCCATGGGTATTGCACTTGTACACGACCTAAACCTTCAGGATCATTATTATTAACGACAACTGCGGTTTGTGATTTGCTTTCAGGAAACGCACTGATAGACATTTTTGGGTAAACGGTTATATTTTCAGGAATGGCTTCAAAGGTATTTTCATAATTGCCATTTAATTTAACCTCATGGGTTACTTTTATAACTCTATAATTGCCGTAGTATAAGTCTTCACCTTCAATTTCAATAAAACCCCCTAAATGAACACCTGTATTGTAACTCTTACCAATTACTTTTACCTGGTTGGCTTCGTGTGACAATTTTTGTTTTTTGATTTGCTCATCCATTCGATATTTCATCTGAGGATCATCGTAAGCATTTACAAAAATTTGAGTTTCGTTAGGATATATTGCGTCTGCCTTGTTATTTAAAAAGGCACTTTCTCCATTGGTTTTAGATGAAATTTCTTGAGTTTTTGTTTCATGTAATGAATCTGTAAAATAATCGTTCGTAATGTATTTAAAACGATTAGGTGCCGGTTCAAGATTCATAGACAGCTCCATTAAATCGGCTCCATAATAAAGTTTTGTGGTTTCTTTTTTAGAAGCTTGACCAAAAACCAATTGTTCACCATTATAATAAAACCATTCTCCATATTGCGAGGCTAAACGGCTCGCGTACTTAAATGCACTCTCATTTTGTTGTACACTGTAATGAATTTTGCTATTATTTTCTGGAGAAACGTTTAGCTCTAATATCGATTTGTTATAATCTTTAAATGTTCGTTGTAAAATTTCTGATAAATCGTAGTCTAAGAAAGAAGAAAAATGTGGGCCATCATCTGCGATAATACTTGCACTCTTACCTTTAACTTCAATTAAATCGCCATCACCGTAGTAAAAGCCTTTAATGCTATTTATGGCTGTGACTATACCTTTGAATTGTAATGAGTTATCACTGTTGGAATCTAGAATAACAACAAATTTTTCTCCTAAAAATCCTTTGCTTTCTCCAAAAATCTCTTGAGAAGAAGATTCTAAAACATCTTTTCTGCATACCATTTTAAAATCATGGTGTGCATCTATTTCTTGCGACAACACTAAACTTTTATATACTGGAACTAGTTTATCTCCAATATAGATTTGACTTTGTATCTCTCCAAACATAAATTCTCTGTTTTTTACTGGTGTTTATTATAGCGAAATAATACGACTAACAATTCTAAAAATACCAAAAAATTTGTGTTTCAAAACAAGAAATGGGACAAAGGGTGTGTTTTTGTGGTTTAGTGTGTTAAAAAAATCGAAAATAAACTAAAAATTTACTTCATAAAGTTCCATGTCTAGAGGTTGTTCGCCAATTGGAGTAAATTCATTTTTCAGTGTTTTTTTCCACTTGAAATTGCATTTTTCAGCTACTTTTACGCTTCCTATATTTGTTTTATGAGTAATAATTTGAAGGGTTTGTAATCCTAAGTTTTCAAAGCAATGATTAGTTAAGGCAGTTACCGATTTACTTATTAAGCCTTTTTTCTCATGTGTGTATCCAATACAATACGCAAACTCACCCTGTTTTTTAGTCCAATTTAGTTCTTTGATGTAAATTAAACCGACTAATACATTAGTTTCTTTTTCTTTTAAAGTGAATAATAATTCTTCATTGTTATTGAATTGTTTTACTTTTTTGTTTGTAAATAATTCAGATAATGTTGGTGTTAAGTTTTCTTCTAAAGTTTTTGGAAAATAATATTTTAATCGATCTTGATTGGCAATAATGAGATCACATATTTTCCAAGAATCTTTTACTTGAATGGGTGAAATATAGTAGGTGTCGAATTCTATAATCATTCAGTACTTATTTTGTTTGAAACAGAATTAGATTTAATTAATTCTATGGTTTGTGATGAAGCTGCAGTTACAGATAAAGGTAAAACCAAAATAATCCCAATTATGGGGATTAATAAAAACAACATAAATACGATGCCGTTCCCTATAGCGAAACCACGATTTTTTCTAACAAAAGTAATACTGTCTTTATAATTATAGTGGCGTTCAAGTGTGTAATCGATATTACCAAAACCAGCATAATAGGCTTGTATTAAAAAGAGTAAAACAGTGGAAATTAAACCAATAACCGGAATAAATCCAATAAGTATTATAGGAAGCGTTAAAAGTAATTCTCTAGATAAGTTTCTTACATTTATGCGAATACCTCTCCACAATTGTTCTTTAAAAGTAGTGTTTCTATGCTGGTGATTTTTTATACCAGTTAAGTGCACTTCAATTTTTTCTGAAACTGGACTCATAAATGGCGCAGATAAGGCCATTATAATATGTTTATACAGAATTAATCCTATAATTAAAACAATTGCCCCTCCTATAAAATTGCCTATGGTTGTAAAGGTTTCTTTTCCCCAATCCCAAATCCAAATTTTGGTAATATAATGTCCAATGTTATCTGAAAGACCCCAAGCTGAGAATCCAATGATGGCTGCAGTTACAACACTAATTATTATGGGTATTAAGAAGTATTTCCAAAGTTTTAACTTAGAAATAAGATTAAAGGTTCCTGCGTATGCTTTTATGCCTGAAAGTATATTTTTAATCATAGTATTTTCTATTACTAGTCCTTAAATTTAGGGTTATTAATTTTATTTACTAGACGCACAAGACAAATTAATGTTACACTAAAAAACCTATCATATAACTAACTAAGCCACATTATTATAATTAGCAAGTAATATTTCTGTTTTTTCTTTTAATTTTTCAAGTTGTATTAATCTATTCCTTAAATATTCTTCTTTGTTTTTGGTAATATATTCAGGGTTAAAAT
>CALGLR010000005.1 GCA_937959395.1 uncultured Flavobacteriaceae bacterium
ATATTATAATCAAAACGGCTCTAACTCTTATTAATAACGATAAATCTGTCAAAAAAAGTAAAAACAACAAAAGGCTGAAAGCCTTACTTAGTAGAGAATACAGAAATAAAATATTACTTTTTTAAATGCTTTTGCCCTGAGTAAAAGAAGGCTACACTAGCAGTAAACACATTTATGCATATGGAGGAAGCGCTGGAGGCTTATTAATGGGAGCAGTTTTAAACATGAAGCCTGATTTATGGAATGGCGTTATAGCTGCAGTGCCATTTGTAGATGTCATTTCTACAATGTTAGATGAAACAATTCCGTTGACTACATTTGAATTTGACGAATGGGGAAACCCTAAAAACAAAGAATACTACGATTACATGAAATCGTATTCGCCTTACGATAATGTTGAAGCTAAAAACTACCCAAATATTATGATTACTACAGGTTATTGGGATAGCCAAGTGCAGTATTGGGAGCCAGCAAAATGGATTGCCAAACTAAGAGAATATAAAACAGATAACAATTTATTAGTTATGGATTGCAATATGAAAACAGGACATGGTGGTGCTTCAGGGCGTTTTGAAAAATATAAACGTACAGCATTAAGCTATGCATTTATGTTAGATTTAGAAAATATTTCAGAATAAGTTATAAAAAACTCATTAAGCTTTTGATGTTTTAGGTTTTGCGTAACGATAAAACATCAAAAGCTATTATTTAATTTATTAAATCTATTTCAAACTCTTAGATACAGCTTCAACATCATCTAAAACGCGGAGTAAATTACCACTCCATAATTGTTCTATTTGCGTTTCAGTATAACCACGTTTCACCAATTCTAAAGTCACATTAAAGGTTTCCGAAGCATCGCTCCAACCTTCTATTCCGCCACCGCCATCAAAATCACTACTTATCCCTACATGGTTAATTCCTATTTTTTCTACCAAATAATCAATATGATTTACGAAATCTTCCACATTCACAGCAGGAGGGAGATCTTTCATTTTGCTTAGTTTCTTTTTACGTATCGGGACCATCGATCCTAAATAGCCGTAATATTCTTCTTTTTCTTCAACGCTTAATTTCTTTTGATCTTTACGATCTACCCATTTTACACCCATAGAATCTAAAATTTGTTTAGCAATATCGACTTCAATCCCTACACGTTTTTCAAATTTTTCTGTATTTAGGTAAGACTTAAAAGCAACGGTTTGCACAACACCTCTGTTTTCTTTTAGCCATTCTAATTGTTCGTCGTCTAAATTTCTACTGTGATCGCATAAAGCTCTAGCCGAAGAATGAGAGGCGATTATTGGTGCTTTACTTAGAGCTATCATTTGTTTCATTGCCTCTTTAGAAGGATGAGAAACATCAATCATCATTCCTAAACGATTCATTTCTTTAATTACTTCTTTTCCTAAATCGCTAAGTCCGTTATGCAACCAAATAGAATCTTTTTCTCCAGTATTACTATCACTTAGTTGGCTATGCCCGTTATGCGCTAACGACATGTAACGACCTCCTAAGTTATAGAATTTCTCTACGTTTTTAATATCTAAACCAACAGGATATCCGTTCTCTATACCTATCATTGCTACTTTTTTACCAGATTTGCTAATACGACGCACATCTTTAGAGGCTGTTGCTAGCTCTATCTCGTTAGGAGCAATCTCTTTAGTTAGCTTGTGAATGGCTTCAAATTTTGAAATCGCATTTTTATATGCTTTTTCATAGCCTTGAGGCGCTAATGTATCTTGTCCCGTATAGACAATAAACCAAGCGACATCCAATCCTCCAGATTTCATTTTTGGTAACGTAATTTGAGTTTCTAGGTTTTGCGTGTAATTTAAGGAGTCTGTAAAGTTTTTAATATTTATATCGCAATGTGTATCTAATGTAATGATACGTTTGTGAATACCTTTTGCTAGCGTAGCAAAATCTGTTTTGCTTTTTACAGAAGGTTTTGTAGAGTTGTCCTTACAAGAGATAATAATTACTAATAATAAGCATAGTAGTGGTGTTGTTAATTTCATTTTGTAGTGTGTATTCGTTTTTTCGAAGTAAAGTTACAAAAAACACTTTTTCGAAGTGTCTAAAAAATAAAAAGCAAATGTTGGCGACATTTGCTTCTTAAATAGTTGGTTGAAATTTAGATTAAATCTAAAATTTTAAGCGAAATTTTGATAAAAAACCATTAATTATATTAAATTATGTTTAATCGCTTAAATGATAGTACTAAATTTAGTAATTATTTAAAAACTAATCAAACAAAGGTGTTATTTATGCGAATATTTCATTGTTGCTAATTAATTTGTTTAAAATATTCAATCGTTTTATTTAAATGATAAATTTTAATTGCTTGAATTGCTTTTTTTTAGAATAATCGATACTATAGATTAAGAGTTGATAAATCCAGATCAAGTGAAATTTAAAAAGACGAAGCGTAATTAATTAAAAATCAAAACGTTCTAACCTATTGTGTTTGCTATATTTTTTAAATTTATAAGAGTGAAATTTAATTCATTCTACACATTTTATATTTTTTTTAATAATTAGGTATGGTTTTTGGTTTATATTCGACTATAAACAGTAACTGTTATAGAATGAAGCATTATTTTCTTATTATATTTTTATTTTCCGCACTGCATTTGACCGCTCAAATTGATAGTGAAAATAAATCTATAGCTATTCCAGCAGCAGAAGTTGATGATCCAGATGCAGATAATGCAGTTGATATTATTCCAGAAAAAAAGAAAAGCGAAGTTAAACCTAATGACGCCGAAAACGATATTGTAGCTCCAAAAGAAATTAATACTTCTACTTTGCCAAAGAAAGCTTTTTCTATGATAGAAGATAATAACTTTGCGAACCCTGCCGAACTCTTCCAAGGGCAACTTAGCAAACAATTAAGTCTCAGAAAAAGAAAAGAGAATAACAATAATGGGAGTACTTCTAATCAGTTTTTAGGAGAAGTACGAACAACTGCAGTAAAAGTTAATGTTATTTATCGTGATCATCAATACCCAGATGGCGATTTAATACGTGTTTTTGTAAATGGAGATATTGTTAGACCTAGTGTTTTATTAACTGCTGGCTTTAGTGGTTTTAATATAGACTTAGAAGTAGGTATAAATAAAATAGATTTCCAAGCCTTAAACCAAGGAAGCTCTGGGCCAAATACAGCAGAGTTTCAGATTCTCGATGAAAACGGCAATACTGTTGCTGGGAACCAATGGAATTTAGCGACTGGAGTAAAAGCAACTATTATACTTACAAAACCAGCGCCTACTGAAGAAGAAACTTCCGAAAAGCAATAATTTTTTATTGATAGAATTACCATTATAATTTCGGCTACGCTCTCAGCCACCGAGTAAGTCATTCTGAGGAGTGAGGCACGACCGACGTAAGAATCTTATGAATAGAAATTAAATTGTGATTAAAAACACCCCTATAATCCCCTCAAGGGGATATTGACTCAATATCACAAACTCTTTTCGTGAAATGGTCACATCACTGCGCTTCTCACCATGACGTTTGCTAAGAAGGTTTCACGATTGTAACTTCGACTATACTCAGTCTCCGAGTAAGTCATTCTGAGGAAGGAGGCACGACCGACGTAAGAATCTTATGAATAGAAATTAAATCATGATTGAAAAAACCCCTATAATCCCCTCAAGGGGATATTGACTCAAGATCACAAACTCCTTTCTTGAAATGATTACGTCGCTGTGCTCCTCACCAAGACAAATCACACAAGCTCCCCTTTATTTAACTTATTTAAAAAGTAAGATGGGTAAATTCCTGTTTGTTTATAAAATGCTGTAGAAAAAGATTGAGAATTACTATAACCAGCTTCAACCGCAATGGCTTTTATGGTGTAACGTCTTAATGTGTCATCGTTTTTTAACTGCTCTACAATATAATTTATTCTTAAGGTGTGTAAATAATTACTAAACGAGGTGTTTTTTAATACGTTTACTGCTTTAGATAAATAATTGGAATTAGTGTTTAACTGTTCTGCGAGTTTTGCTAAAGTAAGTTTCGTTTCTAAAAAACCATTATTACTCTCAAATTGTAATAAATCGTTTTGAATACGCTCTAAAATGTCGCTAGAAAGCTCTGTTTTATTCGTTTCTGGTAAAGGAGCGGGAGTTTGTTGCGTTGTATTGGCAATTAATGCTTTATACTTTTTTAAATAACCCCGTTGCTTTTTGTAATAATAACTACCTCCAACAATAAATAGTAGTAACGCACTTACTAAACCTATTTTTACGTTTCTATCTCTTGTAGCTTTAGAGTTGAGTTGATTAATTATTTTTTGTTTTTGATTTAGTAAGTAAGGCGTGTCGTATTTTTTTATGATTTCACTTTTTAAAAGGCTTTTTTGATTAATTACACTATCAAATTTTATTAACCCGTTTAAGTATTTTAATTCTTTTTTGATTTCCCCGTTGTCTTTATAATACTCTATTAAATTCTCATAAAGCTCTCTGAAATCGGAAGAATCATTTTTAGATTTTGTAGCTAACGATTCAGCTATAATTGCATTAGTTATAAATAAATGTTCTTTTTTTTGAGATTTGTAAATATTACTTAATATAAAATAAGCATAAGCTTTATCATTATTTTGAATTTTAGGAATTGCTTTTTTTAGGCTATCTATAGATTTTGAATATTCTTTTTTATAATAGCTAGTAACACCACTTAAGTGAACAAAATCATAATATGACATGTTTTGGACTGGTTTAAAGTCCTGATATTGTTTAATAGCTTTATTAATATAAATACTTGCAGAATCGTATTCTTCTACATTTAAATATTCAGTAATTAGAGCATAGAGTGTATAAAAGTAATCAGTTTTATTTTTAGTAATAAAATTTGGTAGCTTTATCATTGAATTATAAATATCTTTATAAATAATGATAGCTCCCTCATTATCTCCGGATATACTCTTTAAAGTAGCTATACGTTCTCTTATATCCAAAATATGCTTTATATTATTTTTCCTTTCAGCATAATCGAGAGCTGCAATAAAATAATCTAAAGCTTTATTATTAAAGCCCATTTCTTGATAAGAGTAACCTTTTAAAATATACCCAAGAGTTGGGTATGATTTGTGTTTTGAGTTTTTAGATAATGAAATTATAGTATCAGCATATTTTATTGCTTTTTCAAATTCATCAATAATAGTGTAGTAGTAATACCCTTTACATATTTGAATAGTATCACCCGTTTTTAAAGATTTTTCTACATACACGTCTGCAATTTTTCTATGTTGCAATGTATCGCTAGTATTATTAAAAGCAGCATTAAGGTCTTCAAAAGACATCTTCTCCAAAGAATCAACAGGTATTTCTTGTGCAGTAGCTATTTGTAAGACTATAGCGAATAAAATAAGAGACAATAGCGATTTTAATGTCATTTATAGTGGTTGGTTTTATTGGGTAAAGGTACAAGTTTTGGTGTAATAAAAAAGTAATTATTCTGAGGAGGCACGACCGACGTAAGAATCTTATGAATAGAAATTTAATCATGATTAAAAACACCCCTATAATCCCCTCAAGGGGATATTGACTCAAGATCACAAACTCCTTTCGTGAAATGGTTACGTCGCTGCGCTTCTCGCCATGACGTTATCCTTTAGATTCCTGCCGGAGTTTATCTTGAGCTTAGTCGAAAGGCAGGAATGACAACTCCACAGTCTCAAACTCCCCAGCTTTTAAAGAATCAATTTTAATTTTCCCAACGCGAACTCTCACCAATCTTAATGTAGGAAAACCAACTGCTGAAGTCATTTTTCGAACCTGTCTAAATTTGCCTTCGGTAATTGTAATACTTACCCATGAAGTTGGACCATGTCGTTCGTCTCTTATTTTTTTTGCTCTTTCAGGAAAATTGGGCAGGTTGTTTAACTTGGTAACTTTACATGTTTTTGTTTTATATTTCTTACCATCAAAACCAATGTCTACTCCTTCTTGTAATTCTTTTATTGCTTCATTAGTAATAATGCCATCGACTTGGGCATAATATTCTTTTTCTATACCGCTGCTGTTTATAAAGTTACTTAGTTTACCATTGGTAGTTAGTAATAACA
Organism: uncultured Flavobacteriaceae bacterium; assembly: GCA_937959395.1. Lineage (GTDB taxonomy): Bacteria > Bacteroidota > Bacteroidia > Flavobacteriales > Flavobacteriaceae > JAHDGB01. The sequence goes on from CALGLR010000005.1 coordinate 6,086, forward strand.
GTCCTTCGCTGGCCTCATCCAAACGACCTATTGGCATCGTGCCTTCTGGGAAAACACCTATTTCACCTAAAAAACGTTTATTTTTTTGCTGTGTTGAATTACTAGCAAATTGACTAAGCATGCCATAAGGTTTAAAAATTTTGAAGTGTTGGTGGGTTTTAGTAGTCATTTAAAATGCTAAATACTAAATCTTTGGTAAGTGTTTGTCCGTTTGCTTTTTCGCGTATCAAATCGTAATTGAATCTAAAATCGCAACCCTTTGCATAATCGCTACAACCGTAAGCTGTTTTTCCTTTAATAACATGACCTGTATTACATTTAGGGCATTTATTTTCTTCTTCGGAAGTCGGCTTAGATTTAACAGCCGTTTTTTTAAGTTCTAATTTCAATTTAAAAGCATCATCAAAACGCAATAAACCTTCAGATGAATTATTAGCAGCATCTTTAAACCCTTTTAAATTTACAGTCGATCCTTTGGTGAGTAATCGAATGTATTGTTTTTCTGAAACTTTTTTAGTCATAAAAGAAAACGGAAGCACAAAATCGCAACCCGATTTAAAAGCCGAACATCCAAAAGCAGATTTCCCTTTAATAAGTTGTCCGTTTTGGCATTTCGGACATTTAACACCAGCAACCTGATCGGTTTTTGCTGTTGTTTTCTTGCTTTTTTTCTGAGCAATAGGTTTCGTTGTGGTATGTGAGATATTTGCTTTTTTTGTTTCGCTACGCACTTCATAAACCAAACGATCTACCATTTGCTTCATATTTTTTATAAAACTCCCTGCATTATAAGTTCCTTTTTCAATTTCTTTGAGTTGTTTTTCCCAAAGTCCAGTAAGTTCAGCCGATTTTAATAAGTCATTCTGAATCGTATCTATTAATTGAATGCCTGTGCTTGTTGGCAACACTTGTTTCTTTTTACGCATAATGTATTTGCGTCTAAAAAGGGTTTCTATAATATTGGCTCGTGTAGATGGTCTTCCAATACCGTTTTCTTTCATAAGCTCTCGCACTTCATCATCATCAACCTGTTTTCCCGCAGTTTCCATAGCACGTAGGAGGGAAGCTTCAGTATATTGGTTTGGTGGCTTGGTTTCTTTTTCTAAAAAAGAGGGCTCGTGTGGGCCTTTTTCTCCTTTTTCAAAAGAAGGCAATATGCCACTTTCTTTTTTTTGGGTACTGAGCGCAGTCGAAGTTCCTGCACTGAGCGCAGTCGAAGTGTCGAAAACCACACGCCATCCTTTTTCTAGTATTTCTTTTACTGTGGTTTTAAAATTCACAGACTCTGCTTTTCCAATTACTGTGGTATTCGACACTTTACAATCGGCATAAAACGCCGCAATGAAACGTTTCGTAATAATATCATAAACCTGTTGCTGGTTGTATTGCAAATTTATTTGAATCCCAGTTGGGATAATCGCATGGTGATCGGTTACTTTTTTATCATTAAAAACGCGACTTGTTTTTTTAATCTTCTGTCCTAATAATGGCTGCGTTAGTGTGCTATAATTAGTCAGTTTTTTTAATATGCCCGATACTTTTGGATACACATCGTTAGGTAAAAAGGTAGTATCTACTCTTGGGTAGGTCACTACTTTTTGTTCATATAGTTTTTGAACAATTTTTAAAGTTTCATCTGCCGAAAACCCGAATTTTGTATTGCAATATACTTGTAAACCTGTTAAATCGAATAATTTAGGCGCATATTCATTTCCTTTTTTCTTGGTAATAGAAACAATTTCAAAATCGTGTTCCTTTACAATGTTTGCCAGTTTTTCTCCGTCTTCCATTTTAAGAAAGCGGCCTTCTTCATAACTAAATAAGGTCTCTCTATATAAGGTTTGTAATTCCCAATAAGGTTGGGGTTTAAAATTTTCTATTTCTTTAAAACGATTTACCAACATCGCTAATGTTGGTGTTTGTACACGACCAACCGAAAGCACTTGCTTATAGCCACCATGCTTTACGGTGTACAAACGTGTGGCATTCATCCCTAATAACCAATCGCCAATAGCTCTAGAAAACCCTGCGTAATACAAATTGTCGTAATCTTCAGACGGTTTTAAGTTTTGAAACCCTTCTTTTATTGCTTCAGTAGTTAAAGACGAAATCCATAAACGCTGGACTTCACCTTTATAATTGGCCTGGTTTAATACCCAACGTTGTATTAATTCTCCTTCTTGTCCTGCATCCCCACAATTTATAACCACAGAGGCTTTATCGAAAAGGCTTTTAACAATATTAAACTGTTTTTTTATGCCAGAATCTTTAGAGACTTTGGTTTCAAACTTCTCAGGAAGCATGGGTAAATTATTAAGGTCCCAGCTTTTCCAATACGGTTTATAATCGTTAGGTTCTTTTAAGGTACACAAATGCCCAAAAGTATAAGTAACTGCATAGCCGTTCCCTTCGTAATAGCCATCACGTTTCGTGTTCGCTCCTAAAACAGAAGCAATTTCTCTGGCAACACTAGGTTTTTCGGCAATACATACTTTCATCTGTTTATTGTTATTTTTATTAATTGGTCAGATGTATAATTCGTAATTGATAATATCTATGTCTGGTCGAGCGCAGTCGAGATCCTTTTAAATCCGTAGTTCTCGACTGCGCTCGAACGGACAAATGTAAAAACTGATTTCTATTTTATACGTAGTTATTTTCTTTACTCTACTAATTTAATCGCATCTTAATGATTGCAAAATATGAAATTTGAGAGTTGAATTAAAAGTGAATTGTTAGTAGTTATTAACTATAGCTTTAATATTGCTGAATATACTCCTAAAAAAAACTGTTATTAGTCGCTTTCATTTGAAGACTAATGGTGTAATGACTTTTGAATTTTTATATAAACGAAGTGTCAGTTCTAGTGATTTTCAATAGAAAATTATATCGAGAACAGATTTTAAAATTAAAATTTTGATTCTCGATACTTATTTTACTCAGAAAAATGAGTGAAATTCACTCGAATTGACGGTTTTTGATCACTAATATCTTTATGTCGAACTGAGGTTAATATTTTTATTTAATACAGTCACTCTCTTAAAAAATAGTTAAACTATCAAATGTTAATAGTAATACTATTATATTTACATTCGAAAGATGGAACACATACCTATACATATAAAAATAAGCGATACGCTTTATACTAAAAATCCAGAATCTTCTGATTTAGGAAAGAAGATTATTGAAAACAGTATAGAGATGATAAACGAATTAGGTTTTGAAGGTTTTACATTTAAAAAATTAGGCGTAGCCATTGGTTCTAATGAGAGTTCTATATATCGTTATTTTGAAAGCAAACATGCTTTGCTAGTGTATTTAATAAGTTGGTATTGGAGTTGGGTAGAATATAAGATTGTATTTGCGACCAATAATGTTACTGATAGTAATCAAAAACTATTAACCTGTTTAAATATACTAACTCAAACGGTTAAAAAAGACAACGCATTCTCTTTCGTAAATGAAATTCTATTAAGCAAAATAATTATTACAGAGTCTTCAAAAGCGTATCATACTAAAGATATTGATATTGAAAATGAGAAGGGTTTCTATAAATCTTATAAACGTGTTGTACAAAGAGTAAGTGCTATTGTATTAGAAATAAACCCAAAGTTTGAATTCCCAAACATGTTAATATCTACAGTTATTGAAGGAGCTCATCAACAGCACTATTTTTCAGAGCATTTGCCTGCACTTACAAATTTTGAAAAAGGAAAAAATAATATTGTGCGTTTTTACAGTGATTTGGTTCTAAAAACAATTCAAAGTAATGACTAAATATAGAACTTTCATAGCGTCACTATCAAACAGTCTTACTGTTTTAATTTTATTAATGGCATTATTAATTCAAACGAATAGCCAAACGCTATCTCTTTTTTCTGAAACCACTTTTGATTTAGCACAAATAGATCTTGAAGATAGTAATGAAGAAGCAAAAGAAGTAAAAGATACTTTGGATGAAAAACCAGAGTTGCAATTTTACAATTCCAATATTTACTATTTACTTGCTAAGTATTCAAAATTAAACAGTTATACTGTGCAACTTCTAATAAATACTGTATCATTAGAAATCCCTATTCCTCCTCCCGATTGCATCTAGTAACTCGAGTTCTATACAAGAAAATCAAGTCAGTTACAGTGCTTCTACATTAGGCGAAGCGTATCGAGAACAGCGATTTTCGTATCAAAAACCTATTCTCGATACTATTTTTTTCACTTTGTTGCAAAAAATCACTCAAATTGACGGTTTTTGATCACTAACAAATATATCAAAGTCTAATAACCGTATTATAAATTTAAAATTCACCCTAGTTAGGGACAACTCTTTATGAAAGAAAATAAATCGTCATGGAAACGTTTTGTGGGGCTTTTACAGTTAGACAAAAAAGACATTCGTCAAATTTTTTATTACGCCATATTTGAAGGTTTGGTCGCCTTAACTTTACCACTAGGAATACAAGCCATTATTAATTTAATACAAGGCGCCCAAGTTTCAACAGCTTGGATTGTTTTGGTTTCACTTGTTACATTAGGCGTGGCATTTCAAGGTGTATTGCAATTAATGCAAATACGAATTTTAGAAAACATGCAGCAAAAAATATTTACAAGAGCTTCTTTTGAATTCGCGTATCGATTCCCTAAAATTAAAATGAGCGAATTGCGTAATTATTATCCGCCAGAATTAGCCAATCGTTTTTTTGATGTGTTAACCATTCAAAAAGGACTATCAAAAATATTAATAGATTTCCCTGCTGCTACTTTGCAAATTGTTTTAGGGTTAATATTACTCTCGTTTTATCATCCGTTTTTTATCGTTTATGGTGTGTTATTAATAGCGCTTATATACATAGTTTTTAAGTATACTGCGAAAAAAGGATTAGAGACCAGTTTAGCAGAATCTAAAAGTAAATACAAAGTAGCGCATTGGATTCAAGAAATTTCTCGTTCATTAATTAGCTTTAAACTTTCTGGAAACACATCGCTTTCAATGGATAGAAATGACGACTTGACTGTTAACTATTTAGAAACTCGGGAGAGTCATTTCAAAGTATTAGTATTTCAGTTTATTCAACTTATTGGTTTTAAAGTTCTGGTAACTGCAGGTTTATTATTAATTGGTGGACTCTTAGTGTTGAATCAAAAAATGAATATTGGTCAATTTGTAGCCGCTGAAATTATAATCATATTAGTCATTAGTTCTGTTGAAAAATTAATAAAAGGTTTAGAGTCCTTTTATGATGTATTAACCTCTTTAGAAAAGATTGGGCAAGTTGTGGACAAGAAATTAGAGACTCAAGATGGTAAAGATCCATTTGAAAACGAACAAGAATTACATTTAGAGTTAGAAGATGTCGCTTATGTTACTCCTGAAGGTCAAGAAATAGTTAAAAACTTAAAATTTAATTTAGATCAAAACGATCGCGTTTTATTTGATGGTGCCTCAGGATCTGGAAAAACTACAGTTTTAAAAATGTTGGCAGGTCTTATTTTTCCTACCAGTGGTTCTATTTATGTGAACGATATTTCTATGAAAGGGATTTTTCCTAGTAAATACAGAGCTAATATAGGGCAAGTTTTACCAAAACAACTCCCTTTTGAAGGTACCATTTTAGAAAACATCACTTTTGGTCGTAAAGACATTACAAAAGAACAGCTCAATGCCGTTTTAAAAAACACAGGGTTATTACCTTTTGTAAAACAGCAGGCTATGGGGATTAATGCGATGCTTTATTCTGGCGGACGACAAATTCCGTTTACGATTTCAAAACGTATTGTTTTAGCAAGAGCTATAATTCATAATCCGAAATTACTTCTACTTAAAGATCCATTAGAGCATTTTGAGACTGAAGAAGCACACAAAATAATTAGTTATCTCACGGCAAAAGAAAGACCATGGGCTTTGGTTGTATCTAGTCGTAATTCTGTCTGGAAACAGTATTGCAATCAAACCATTAAGATTAAAGAAGGCGTCATCACTAAAAAAAACAATAATAATGCTTAACATATCTAATAATCAACTTAATAAAAAGGTGTCGCTTGAAACGTATTCGGCTTTTAAAAAAGTACATACCTCTAAGTATAGCAAGTATTTTAATCGATTCTTGGGTTTATTTGCTCTCATACTAATTATCACACTTTTTTTACCATGGACACAAAATGTTAATGGTAATGGTTTTGTAACTACACTTTCTCCTAGTCAACGTCCGCAAACAATACAATCTCCCATTCCTGGCCGTATAGAGAGTTGGCATGTTAAAGAGGGAGATTATGTAAAGAAAGGAGATACTATTCTTCACATTTCAGAAATAAAAACTGAATATCAAGACCCTTTATTAGTAGAACGAACTAACGAACAACGACAAGCAAAGAGCCGTTCTGTGACTTCTTATCAAGGGAAAATAAAAGCGTTACAAAATCAAGCTTCAGCATTGATGAATGAACGTAAATTAAAATTATCGCAAGCCGAGAACAAATTAAAACAATCTCTTTTTAAAGTAAAAAGTGATAGTATGGATTTTAAAGCAGCAAAAACAAATTTAGATATTGCAGAGCGACAATATAATAGAACTGTTACTCTACAAGAGGAAGGTTTAAAAGCAATGACAGATGTAGAAGAAAAAAGATTAAAACTTCAAGAAACGCAAGCCAAATTTATTTCTCAAGAAAACAAATTACTTGCGAGTGAAAATAATGTCCTTAATGCGCGTTTAGAAACTAATAGAATTACTGCAGAGTACTCTAATAAAATAGCAAAGTCTACAAGTGATCGTTTTACAGCAGAGTCAAATCAATACGAAGCAGAAGCTCAGGTTTCTAAACTAGAAAATCAATCTTCAAATTACACCATTCGTAATGCAATGTACTATATTACGGCTCCACAAAATGGCTACATTAATAAAGCAATTAAAGGCGGTTTAGGAGAAACCTTTAAAGCTGGAGAAAAATTAGTAGGAATTATGCCTGCAAATTATGATCTCGCCGTTGAAACCTTTGTAGCACCTATAGATTTACCTCTAATTCATCTTGGAGAATATGTTCGCGTACAGTTTGATGGTTGGCCTGCTATTTTCTTTAGCGGTTGGCCTAATGCCTCTTTTGGAACCTACGGCGGTAAAGTCGTAGCTATAGAAACCTTTATAAGTGAAAACGGAAAATTTAGAGTTTTAATTGCTCCAGATACTAAAGAAAATAAATGGCCAAAAAACATTCGTGTAGGTTCTGGCGCTTACACCATGGCCTTATTAGAAGAGGTACCAATTTGGTATGAAATGTGGCGACAACTTAATGGTTTTCCTCCAAATTATTATAAACCACACGTTGATAACGTGAAAAAAAATAAGAGCTAGAAATGGTGCAATTATTAAAATACGTATTAGTGTTTACGCTCTGTCTTGTAGTACAGAAAAGTTTTTCTCAAAGTAAACAAGATGTTTCTGAAAGCAAATTGTCTTTTGAAGAGTTTTTGGGATATGTAAAAAAACACCATCCCTTAATGAAACAAGCAGAACTAACACTGGGTATAGGAGCTGCTAATTTATTAAAAGCCCGTGGTAGTTTTGACCCGAAGATAGAAATAGATTATGATCGTAAAAAGTTTAAGAATACAGAGTATTTTGATCAACTAAATGCTGTATTTAAAATACCAACTTGGTATGGTGTGGAGTTTAAAGCAAATTTTGAGGAAAACACAGGGCAATTTTTAAATCCTAATTTAACGGTTCCAAATGATGGATTATATAGTGCTGGGGTTTCTTTTTCTTTGGCGCAAGGGTTTTTAATAAATGAAAGAATGGCAACTTTAAAGAAAGCAAAGCTATTTAAGGAGCAGGTTGTTTTTGATCGAGAACTACTTGTGAATAATTTACTATTTGAAGCTAGTCAAGCTTATTTTGAATGGTTAGAAGCCACTAACGAACAACGTATTTATCGTAACTTTTTGAATAATGCCAATGACCGATTTAAAGCTGTAAAAAGAAGTGTTGAAGTAGGGGACAAGGCCGCTATTGATAGTATTGAAGCAAAAATTATTTTACAGAATAGAAAATTAAATTTAGAAGCAGCCACTTTAAAACGAAGAAAAGCAGGATTATTAGTAAGTAATTATCTTTGGATAAATACTACTCCTTTAGAATTGGAAGATACTGTAGAACCCTTAAAAATAAATAGTAAATCATTAGAAACTATTCTTATTTTAAAAGGAATTGATGATCCTTCTACTTTATTAGACAATCACCCAAAGGTTTTAAGTTATAGCGCTAAAATAAGTGGCTTAAAAATTGATAAAAGATTAAAGCAGAACAAGCTATTACCTAAGATAGATTTGCAATATAATTTCTTAACTCCTCAAGCAGATCAAATAAACACTTTTAATACAGCAAATTATAAGGCTTTTGTTAATTTTAGTTTTCCCATATTTTTGCGCAAAGAACGAGGTGACTTAAAACTTGCAACATTAAAATTACAAGATTTAAATTTTGAACGCGCTTCAGCATTAGTAACTATTAATAATAAAATAACGGGTTCAAATGCTGTTATACAATCTTTAATCAAACAAAATTCTATTATTAATGACATGGTTGTAAATTATAAAACTCTTGTACAGGCAGAAGAAAGAAAATTTCAATTTGGAGAAAGCTCTTTGTTTTTAATAAATTCAAGAGAACAAAAACTAATCGATGCGCAACTTAAAGAGAATAAATTAGTAGTGAAACAATTAATTGCTATTGCTAAATTGTATAATTCTATGGGCAGATCTAATTTTTAAGACAAATAAGCAGTTAATTATTGTCTGTTCGAGCCTTTCAACTATCGCTCAAGACAGGCTAAATTCAAGAACTATTCGATTGCTAAAAGTAGGTTTCGACTACGCTCCAGACATTTTTATTTAGGACAGGTTAAAGTCTTGAACGGACATATTAATGGTAGATTTTTATTAAAAATTAGTTATTTATTGAATATTAAAATTATTAATCCTGTTTATCGATGACACTTAAGGCTAAGCGAATTTTAAAATAATCCATTTGTTCATTAAAATAATCGAAGTACTCTTTTAACGTTTTAGGATTGTTTAATTCTATTTTTGCTTGGTGTACAGCTTCTACATCGCTTTTTGCAATAAAATCATAAATATTGATGTCTTTCCCGTCAGAATATAATTTTGCAATATGAGAATATATGGTAGGCGCCTTTAGTTTTCGTTGCTCTGAAATCGCGTCAATACTTAATCCAGATTTATAGAGCTCATAAGTTACTAAATGAGTTTCTGTTTTTTTAGGTTTCTTAATTTTAGAACCCATAAAATCTAAGATTTCAGCAATAAACTCATCACCATAAACCTCTAGCTTACGTTGTCCAACACCGCTAATTGTTAAGAACTCATCTGCACTCATGGGTCTTATTTGCTCCATTTCTTTTAAAGAAGCATCACTAAACACAAGATATGCAGGAATGTTTTCTTCTAAAGAAATTTTATAACGCAATTTTCGTAATCGCTCAAACAAACTATTACTAGGTGTTCTTTTAGGTTTTGCTGTTCTAGTAGCAGTTTTAACAGGCTCTTTATATTCTATTGGAGCTGTTAAAAACACTTTAAGATTATTAAACAATACTTTATTTGAAAACGCAGTAAGTTGCAATGCATTATTTTTATGAAAAGCGATTTCGCAAATTCCTTGATTTATAAGTTGAATAGTATACTGCTGCCAATCTTTCCATGACGTATCATGACCAATACCAAACGTTTTTGTTTTATCTAATGCTTTCTCTAAAATATTAGCATTTCTAGCACCTCTTAATACATCTATAATTGTTCCTGTAGCTTCTTGTTCTTTAACACGCTTAATGGTTGATAGTATTTTTTGAGCAATAACAGTACCGTCGAAAAACTTTGGTGGATTTTTACAAACATCACAATTTCCACAGTTTTCTTCTAATAATTCCCCAAAGTAACTTAGCAGAATTTTTCTTCGGCAAGTTGTTGCTTCAGAAAACTGTTTCATACGTTCTAGTTTTGCGATTTGTACGTCTTCATTTGAAGCACCAGAAGCAAATTTACGAAGCTGAATCACATCAGCATAACTATGAAAAAGTAAGGCATTAGCTTTTAAACCATCTCGCCCAGAACGTCCAATTTCCTGATAATACCCTTCTATGTTTTTTGGCATGTTGTGATGAATCACCCAACGTACGTTCGATTTATCGATTCCCATACCAAAGGCCACGGTCGCACAAACGACTTGAGTTTTATCGAAAATGAAATCTTCTTGTACACGGGTTCGATCATCAAAACTTAATCCAGCATGATAAGCATCTGAATTTATTCCGTTTTCATTCAGCTTTTTTGCTATTGTTTCAGTGTTTTTTCTACTTAAACAATAAACAATGCCAGATTCGTTAGCGTGTTGTTTTATAAATCGCACAATTTGAGACGCTCTACCATCAGCAGGTCGCACTTCTAATTCTATATTTTCTCTGTCGAATGAAGAAATAAATTGATCGGCATGAGGAACCTTAAGTTGCTCTATAATATCTTGCCGAGTTGCCTTATCTGCAGTTGCTGTTAATGCAATTATTGGAATATCTGGCAACATTTTTTTTAGAAACCCTAATTGCTGATACGAAGGTCTAAAGTCGTGTCCCCAAGACGAAATACAATGTGCTTCATCAATCGCAATGCAACTAATATAAGTTGCGTTTAAAATATTTTCTAAACCAGGAAGACTTTCTGGAGCGACATAAATTAATTTGAGTTTAGCATTAAGAATATCGTCAATAATTCCTTGTTGCTCTGTACTGTCTTGACTACTATTGTAAAATGCCGCTTTTATTCCGTTTGCTTTTAACCCATCTACCTGGTCTTTCATTAAAGCAATTAATGGCGAAATAACTAAAGTAACCCCTTTAAATAGAGTCGCAGGTAATTGAAAACAGATGGACTTACCACCACCAGTTGGCATAATAACCAGTGTGTCTTTGCCTTCTAAAACATTTTCTATAATACGTTGTTGATCGCCACGAAAGCGATCATAACCAAAATGTGTTTTTAAAGACGTTAATAATTGCGCTTCGTTTACCGTAGTTGTCATTCCATCAATTTTAATGTCCAAAATTACGAATTTATAGCATTTAAAAGATCTAGAATACTTTGGATTTTATAGGGAGTTATTAACTATGACTTCGACTACGCTCAGTCACCGTATTTATGAATTAAAATAGTATTGGTGATTGAATAGAATACATGACATTCCTAAATTTATAGACTTGCTCGATAGTCGAAAGCTTAAGTTGAATAATGACTTCGGCTACGGATATAGATGTATTTTTATTCATTTTAATACTATTTATCTCAAATATACCAAAAATAGGTAAAACAGGGAAATCACAAAGGGTTAGCTTACATGTTTATCGTAAATATTTTCATTCAATATATCGATTTACACGCCCGAAATCATCTCCAATTTACGCTCTCCATTTTCTAAATTCGTAATAGAAATACTAGAATATTCATCTTGAAGTAATGGCTTTAATAAATTGGGCCATTCAGCTAAAATCCAGTAATTTGAATAAATATAATCTTCTATTCCGAAGTTGTAAAGCTCTTCTTCGCTTTCAACTCTATATAAATCGAAATGATAGATTGTATCAGTTTTAGTTTGGTATTCATTTACTAAAGAAAAAGTAGGACTGCTTACCTCATCATCACAACCTAATGCTTTTACAATAGCTTTAATAAGTGTGGTTTTTCCCATACCCATTTCAGCATTAAAAATTATTATTTTAGATGTTGTATGATGAATTAATTGTTTTGCAACAGTATCTATGTCTTTAAGGGAATATGTAATGGTCACTATATTTAGAAAATCAATAGGTTAATATCGCTATGTTTTAGATCGAACCATTCACCAACAGAGCGATTGGTAAGAATACCGTGGTAAAAATACAATCCATTTTTTAATCCGCGATCAAAACGAAGCGCATTTTCTAATCCGCCGTTTTCAGCGATACTTAATAAATAAGGTGTAAATATATTACTAATAGAAGCAGAAGAGGTTCTAGAATAGCGTGCAGGAATATTAGGCACACAATAATGAATAACCCCATGCTTTTTAAAAGTCGGGTTTTTATGAGTAGTGACTTCACTAGTTTCAAAACAACCGCCCATATCTATACTCACATCGATAACTACAGCTCCATTCTTCATGTTTTCAACCATATCTTCAGTAACTATCACTGGAGATCTATCTCTACCACGAACAGCACCAATGACAACATCACAACGTTGTAAGGCTTTTTTTAAGTGTTTAGGCTGTATGGTAGATGTATAAAATGCACGTCCTATATTAGATTGTAAACGTCGTAATTTAGTAATAGAGTTATCAAAAACCTGAACAGTAGCACCAAGACCTAAAGCACTTCTAGTTGCAAATTCACCAACTGTACCTGCACCAATAACAACTACTTTAATAGGTGGAACCCCACTAATATTACCAAACATTAAACCATTACCATCACTAGCATTACTAAGCAATTCTGAAGCAATTAAAACAGAAGCTGTACCAGCGAGTTCACTTAATGCACGAACAGCAGGAAATGCGCCATCTTCGTCTCTAATAAATTCGAAAGCCAAAGCAGTAATACGTTTACTAGCTAATTTTTCAAAATACTTTTTAGTTTGCGTTTTTAATTGAAGTGCCGATATTAATATGGTTTGTGGGTTTATTAATTTTAATTCATCTAGAGTAGGAGGCTCTACTTTAAGAATCATTGGGCAAGAATATACTTTTGCAGGATCACTAGTTATTTCCGCTCCAGCTTCACTAAAATCTTGATCACTAAACTTCGCACCAAGTCCAGCTCCAGACTCTATTAATACACGGTGACCATTATTTACAATAGCAGAAACGGCATCTGGAGTTAAACAGACACGTTTCTCTTGAAAAGAGGTTTCCTTGGGTATTCCAATAAATAATTCGCTTTTATGTTTAAGGATTTCTAAGGTTTCTTCTTGGGGTAATAATTGAGCTTTAGAAAATGGAGTGATCGATTTCGACATTCGTAATGTTAAATTATTAGAAAACTAAATTACGAATTATTAGTGAAATTACCATCAATAGTACTTTTTAAACAACTAAAAATAATTAAACAGGTTTACTTAAATAGCTGTATTTCAGTTGTATAATTGCGTCATACATTTGCTTTAATCGTGAAAAAGTCATTGCTAATTTAAATAATTTGATAGTATTTAAACCAATTATTGATCATGCAAAAGGGGAAAATCACCCTAATAAAATAGGGGAATACAACACTCTATTGAGGTAGCTATAGGTGTAATTTTAACTCATGAATATTAATTAATAGGTATGAGACATACCATAATCCTAAAAAATAAATGGAAAGTTTAAGTGTTAACGGTAAATTAATACCAGTAAGCGCTCTAGTTATTACAAATCAATATACTGGGCATTTTTTAAAAGTAAGTTATAGCAGAGAGATTAGCGGTCAAACTGTATTTAGTAAAGACCGCGTTGATAGTGATGAAGAAGGTAATTTCAGGTTTTTTGTACCTAAAAAGGAGTTAACGGTTAATGAAATGGTTACTGTCGAAGTCTATTCTGCCGACGGGGAATTACTAGGAAAACAAATTTATAGTCATGGCGCTCTGAAAGCTTCTGATTTACCATTGGGAGCAGAAGATGACAGCCAAAAGCTAGAAATTCAAGTGGATCCTAAAGTAATTGTTTTTAATACAGCATCTCCTGCAGAGAAAGCAACTAAGAAGATAAACGGAAAGGTTATAGATCTTTCTGGAGACGGGAAAATAGTAGGGTTACAAGTGATCATAATGGTTAGTGATGACCCAGCATTAGATTTTGATAGTAGCAGCTTTACACCAGTATTTACTGCTGTTACAGATCGTAATGGGTATTTCTATGGACAAGTTGTAAATAAAAGTATTCAAAAAGCTTATGGCGTTATTGCAGGTAATGAAGCACAACCTGTTTTAATAACTCTAGAGAATAATAAGATTCCTAAAAACGTATTATTAGTTACAGATTTGTCTGCCATGCCAGATGATAAAGACTGTGGCTGTGGTGAAAGTGTACCAGGACTCCCAGATAATAATGATTTGGTTAATTCTTCAGCTTTCTCTCAAGACATTGGTGGGACCTGTGTCGATTTTACGATTCCAAATCGTACGTTAGAAGAGTTTAGTTTTTATCATACGGTAAGAACAACTGAACCAGAAATAAAAGGATTAACAATTAATGCAAAGGAAAGTAAAACGAATGAACTACCCCGATGCAAGCATGCGGGGTATCTGAGCTAGAATAATGCTAACTGTTTTGATTTATGTAAAATACTATATTCTTTTTCTAAGCCTTGATCTCGAACATACTTTGAAATACTATTTTCATCTCCAAACTTA
>CALGLR010000006.1 GCA_937959395.1 uncultured Flavobacteriaceae bacterium
CGCATCTGCAGAATCTTTTAATGCTAAAATAAAAGCTTTCAGAGCACAATTCAGAGGCGTTAGGAATGTAGATTTTTTCTTATTTAGACTTACTACTATTTTTGCTTAATCTCAAAATCCCACAACTTTTGGGCTTGAGCCCTCAAAATCCCACAACTTTTGGGCTTGAGCCTCCAAAAGCATATTCTATAAACTTATTTTGAATTCGTCTTTTATACTTTTCAAAAGAGAAACTTCTATAAAAACCAAATCCTGCTTGTTTTACAACAAACAGGATTTTGGCTCCTAACTAAACTAACCAATTATTTCTGTTTCGCTGACAAGAAATAATTTATATGAATGACATAATTTAAGAAGTTGTATTTCGCTATTAACCAATCTTATGAGAGTAATTATGTCATCTGTAAACATATACGGGGGTATATTTATTTTGGATCATTCGGTTTTAAAAAAATCACGATTTTAACATTTCTTTAGCTTCTTCCCAATACACATCCATTTCATCTAAAGTCATGTTTTTCAAGTCTTTATTAACCTCTTTTGCCCTGTTTTCTAGGTATTTAAATCTTTTAGAAAATTTTTTATTTGTACGCTCTAAAGCGTTCTCTGGATTAATATCTAAGAAGCGTGCGTAGTTAACTAAAGAAAATAATACGTCACCGAACTCATTTTCCATCGCTTTTTTATCCCTTTTAACGATTTCGGTTTTGAATTCTTCAATCTCTTCTTGTACCTTTTCCCAAACCTGATCTGGATGTTCCCAATCAAACCCTACACCTGCTACTTTATCTTGTATACGATTCGCTTTTACTAAAGCTGGTAAACTATTAGGAACACCTTCTAAAACACTTGTTTTTCCTTCTTTTAATTTTAATTGTTCCCAATTACGAGCCACTTCTTTTTCATCTTTAACCTTAACATCTCCATAAATATGTGGATGACGATGAATTAATTTATCACAAATACCATTACAAACATCGGCAATATCAAAAGCTTTCGTTTCACTTCCTATTTTAGAATAAAAAACCAAGTGCAGCATTAAATCGCCTAACTCTTTTTTAACTTCATTTAGATCATTATCTAAAATAGCATCGCCTAGCTCGTAGGTCTCTTCTATAGTTAAGTGTCTTAAACTTTCCATTGTTTGCTTTTTATCCCACGGGCATTGTTCTCTTAACTCGTCCATTATAGTTAATAAACGATCGAAAGCTTTTAGCTGGTTTTCTCTAGAATTCATGTAATTTTAGTTTTTTTAAAAGTACAATTCTTAACAGCTCTGTAATAAACTTTAACAGAAATTAAGCCGTCGTCGTAACGTTAAATTTGTAGATTGAGTAAACTATTAATCTTTAATCTATTTTAACATGAAAAAAAAGAATCTTAAAAACTTAAAACTTAACAAGAACATTATTTCTAGTTTTAACACTCGCTCGATAGTTGGAGGAGAAAGTAGACTATGTAATGTTGAATCTGTAATTATTTGTGAAGAAGAAGATAATCCTTCACCAACTAATCCAACATTTTGGTCATATTGCCCATGTAGATGAGATTATTAATTTGTAGTAAAAACAAAAAAATCCAGCCAAATGGCTGGATTTTTTGTTATTTCTTTTACAATTGTTATTCTTCTTCATCTGAAGCTTCAGTGGCTTCAAAATCTAATAAATCATTCTTCTGCAATGTATTATACCATTGTACTACCTTTTTTATATCACTTGCGTATACACGATCTTCATCATAATCTGGTAGGATATCAAAAAAGTATTCCTCTAACTTATCTTTAGACTCTTTATGGCTAATTCGTGTTGGCTTACCTTCTTCTTTATCTTTTATTAACTGTAAAACTTCTCGTAAAGGCTTTTCTTCTGTTAATGTATAAATTGCTATTTCACTAAGCACACTTACATTTTGTTGAATCCCAACAGACATTTTTCTATTATCTAGTAAAGACTGTGCTATAAAACCACCACGTGTTTGCGTTACTAATTTATATAATCCTGGTTTTCCTGCTATTGCTAATATTTTATCTAATGCCATACTTATTTTTCAAAAGGTGAACAAATATACATTTGTTCTTTTGAGTTATACAAGTTTTATCGCTTCTTTTTTAAAAGCGGAAAACGCATGCGATAATCTACTCTAATCTTTCCTTTAGAAATGTTAGTTAGTTTTCCTTTTATTAAACGCTTTTTTAAACTAGATAGTTTATCTGTAAACAAAACACCTTCAACATGATCGTATTCGTGTTGAAAAACTCTTGCCGCCAAACCATCTAATTCTAAGGTTTGCTTTTTAAAAGCTTCATCGTAATATTCTACTTTAATATTAGGCTGTCTAAACACATCTTCACGAACATCCGGAATACTTAAGCAGCCTTCATTAAAAGCCCACTCATCGCCACTCTCTTCAATTATCTTAGGGTTAATAAACGTATGCTTAAAATTCTTAAGTTGCTCCCTCTCTTCTTCATCTAATACTTCATCATCTGCAAAAGGAGAGGTATCTACAATAAATAAACGTATAGGTAGACCAACTTGTGGTGCAGCTAATCCAACACCACTGGCACCATACATTGTTTCATACATATTTGCAATAAGATCTTCTAATTTAGGATAATCTTTAGCAATTTCGGTTGCTTTTTTCTTTAAAACAGGATCGCCATATGCGACAATAGGTAATATCATTACGTTTAAATTTATTTATTATAAAGGTAACTTTGCAAAATTATTGTAGCGCTAATTTCATCTACTAGTGCTTTGTTCTTACGTTGTTTTTTACTTAAACCTCCATCAATCATAGTTTGAAATGCCATTTTTGAAGTGAAACGTTCGTCTACACGTTCAATAGGTATTTTTGGGAACGTTAATTTTAGTTTATTTAAAAAAGGTAGGATTAGTTCTTCACTTTCGCTTACCTCATTATTCATTTGCTTAGGTTCACCAACTAAAAATAACTCGACGTCTTCTTTTTTTACATAATCTTTTAAAAAATTAATAAGCTCTTTTGTTGCTACAGTAGTTAAACCAGATGCAATAATCTGCAACTCATCTGTTACTGCTATACCAGTTCTTATCTTCCCATAATCTAAAGCCAAAAGCCGCGCCATCTTTAATTTTTGAGCAAATTTAAGCTATAATACCATATTCTACCTTAAAATCACTTAATAAAATTTGCCCTTTTCCGCTTAGTCTTCAAAATAAAATAAATCCGTAGCTACTGCTATGCATGAATTTTCTTTTTAGTCTAAACGAAAAATAACTGTTTTTTATTTGAGCAATTTTAAAGTAAAAATGGTATAATTAGCATATATACCATTTCTATTAGTAATTCGGCTAAATAATATGCCTAATTATAGACAAGACATAGTATATTTGTGTTCAAAATTTAGATAATTTTTCCCAAAAAGCTTTATTACAGCCTGCAAAAGAAAAAGAAAAACCAATGACAGAATTACAACAAACTATTGAAAACACGACTATGACAGAGTTACAACAGATTATTGAAAAAGCTTGGGATAATCGTGATTTATTATCTGAAGAAACAACAACTACTGCAATTAGAAGAGTAGTTAATTTATTAGACGAAGGAACACTTCGTGTAGCGCAACCTACAAACGATGGGTGGCAAGTTAATGAATGGGTAAAAAAAGCAGTTGTCTTATACTTTCCAATTCAAAAAATGGAAACTTTAGAAGCTGGAATTTTTGAATACCATGATAAAATGCCTTTAAAAAGAGGTTATAAACAAAAAGGGATTCGTGTTGTGCCAAATGCAGTAGCAAGACATGGTGCTTATATCTCATCTGGAACTATTTTAATGCCGAGTTACGTTAATATTGGTGCTTATGTAGATGAAGGAACTATGGTAGACACCTGGGCAACAGTTGGAAGCTGTGCGCAAATTGGTAAAAATGTACACCTTTCTGGAGGGGTTGGTATTGGAGGGGTTTTAGAACCTTTACAAGCTGCCCCAGTAATTATTGAAGATGGTGCTTTTATAGGATCACGTTGTATTGTTGTTGAAGGCGTTCATGTAGAAACTGAAGCTGTTTTAGGTGCTAATGTTGTATTAACTATGAGTACTAAAATTATTGATGTAACTGGACCTGAACCCATAGAGATGAAAGGACGTGTGCCAGCTAGATCTGTAGTTATTCCTGGTAGTTACACTAAAACATTCCCTTCTGGAGATTATAATGTGCCCTGCGCTTTAATTATTGGAAAACGTAAGGAAAGTACAAACAAAAAAACCTCTCTTAATGATGCATTAAGAGAACATAATGTAGCAGTGTAGTATACAGTTTTTCAGTCTTCAGTTTGCAGTCTTACTCATAACTGCTTACTGAAGACTGCTTACTGAAGACTCCTAAAAAAAATGAAGATATTAGTTATACAACAAAAAATGATTGGAGATGTGCTTACAACATCGCTCCTATTTGAATTGTTGCGTAAAAAATATCCTGAGGCGGAACTTCATTATTTAATTAATTCTCATACATATCCTGTAGTAGAACATCATCCTTTTATAGATAAATTTGTTTTTTGCACACCAGAAATTGAAAAATCTACATTAAAATTTCTAGCATTTATAAAAACGATTAGAAGCGAAAACTACGACACTGTAATCGATGTTTATAGTATAATTAGCAGTACTTTAATTAGTGTTTTTTCTAAAGCTAAAGTAAAAATCGCTTATTATAAAAGTTATAACGCTTTATTTATCTCTAATCCTATAGAAAGGTTAAACACACCGAAAAACAATGCGAGTCTTGCCATTGAAAATAGAATTAAATTGCTTGAACCTTTAGATATTTCATTTAAGAAAACTATTTTTCCTAAAATTTATTTAACCAATAAAGAAGTGGAAACTGCTAAACAGTTTTTAGAACAATCTAACATTAATTTAAATAAACCTTTATTTATGATTAGTGTATTAGGAAGCAGCACTAATAAAACGTATCCTCATAAGTACATGGCTTCATTATTAGATCATGTTAGTGAAACCAATAAAGACATTCAATTACTTTTTAATTATATCCCAAAACAAAAAGAAGACGCTAGGTTAATTTATAAAGAAACCCTAGAGTCTACTAAAAATCAAATTTACTTTGAAGTTCTTGGAAAAAACCTAAGAGAGTTTATAGCCATTACTTCACTTTGTGATACATTAATTGGTAATGAAGGTGGTGCAAACAATATAGCAAAGGCTTTAGACTTGCCTACATTTACTATCTTCTCCCCTTTTATTAATAAAAAAAATTGGTTTGGAGACAATGAGAAGAAAAAACATACGGCAGTACACCTTTTAGATTTTATCGATTACGATAGAGAAAAAGCAAAACAGGATCCTGGAGGCTTTTATAAATTGTTTAAAACTGAATACATTATAACTAAATTGACTGCTTTTATTAAAAAGTTAGATCTATAACTTTCAGCCATTATCTTTCAATAAAAATGCTTTTTGATCTTCTATACTTGTAAAATGCCATTTTTTAAAAGTACGTTCAATTTTCTTTTTTGAGAAAAAACTAAAATAATCGGCTAGAGGAAAAAAATCTCTATGTCCAATCCCATCTATTATTATAATTTGAATAGTACCATCATTAAGAACTTTACAACATAAATTTCTAGCTCTTAAATCCCTTGTAAACACTTTAAATTGCGTCATTTGTTGTTTCAATTGCAATAGTGCATTCCACAATTTTTCAGAAGTAACTAGAGTTTCATTATTTAAATAATATTCAAGCGTTTTAGAAATTGTTCCTGTTTGCTCGTCTCGAACTAAATCAAAAACTTGTCCAAGGCCGAGATTGGTTTCGAGTTCTCCTCTATAATCTGAATAAAAGGGATAGTTAAACTTAGACGTATTTCGTTTTTGCAATTTTAGATAATATAAAATCTCTTTATACGTATAATCTCTAGTAACATGAGCCTTTGGTACCTTAACACATCGACTCTTATCTTCTGGATGTTCATAGCAGGTCCTAATAAGACCTTCCCCAATATAATGTTCATCATTCAATACAATCATTCCATACTATTAAAAATTATACGCTAATGTTCAAAATTACGAAAGCATAATTGCTCTACATTCAACAAAGCCTATATTTTTTTTACTTATACCAATTGAATTTCAAAATGCACTATTTTAATTTGAATTATTTTTTGTTCAAATGAAGAATAAAATCTAAGCATAGTATTAACTACGGTTCTATTTTATTCTAAAATGGGAGCGAAAAAGAAACGAATTGAATAGGAGTATTTTGATGTTTAATTGGTATTATAACTCATTTAAACGTTTTCAATTAGCTAAAAAATTAGCCTTTTAAACCTATTTATTGCCTTTTTTTCTTTCCATAGCCCAGCTATGAAACTCAAAAAAGGTCTTCAACTAGATTAAAAATGCATAATTTTCGCTTAAATCCAAAAAGTTTAAATGAGTTCTTAATGAATAACTATATCTTTGAAACAACTAAAATTGTTACATTTTTTTATGAAAATAATCATACTTGCTGCAGGAATTGGTTCTAGACTTGGTAATCCTTTTCCTAAGCCACTTACGCCTCTTAAAAATGGTAAAACCATTATGAAAATGCAGGTAGATAATATCGCTACTCATTATAATATTGATGATATAAATGTTGTTGTTGGTTTTAAGAAAAATTCAATAATGGAACGTTTTCCTGAATTAACTTATATCTATAACCCTTTCTTTGATAGAACAAATACGTCTAAAAGTTTACTTCAGGCCATAAAAAAATATAGAAACGAATCGGTTTTGTGGTTTAATGGAGATGTTGTTTTTGATGAAAAAATATTAACTCTTTTAAATCCTCATATTGAAAACAACATCTCTTTTGTTGCTGTAAATACAAGTAAAGTTGCAGAAGAAGAAGTAAAATATACGCTTAAGGATAATTATATAGATGAACTTTCTAAAACCGTAAAAAATGGTTTAGGAGAAGCAGTTGGTATTAATTTCATCTCTTCTAATGATATAGAACATTTTATTAATCGACTAGAAACATGTGATGCCAACGATTACTTTGAAAGAGGTCTTGAATTAGCAATTGAAAAAGATAATATAAAAGTTAAAGCCGTTGATATTTCTGCTTATAATTGTATGGAAATCGATTTTATAGAAGATTTAGAAGCAGTGAATAAAACATTATAATAAAGACGTTTTTGTAGAAAAAAAGAGCCGTTCTAAATATAAACACATGAAACGAGCTTGCTAAAAAGTTTTAACACCCAAGGAAATGATCACTAGCGAACAGCATGTGTCCCTTAAAAAGCAACATATATAAACACATGAAATTTATCTTATTCTGTTTAAACAATTATGCGTTCTCTATTTTAGAACCCATAAGCGTGATACTGCAAGAGAAAAAACATGATTATATTTGGTATGTTGCTCCTAAAATAAGTAACGACCTTCCTTTTAAAACTGAAAATCATACCACTTCAATTTCAAAATTAAAGGCCTATAAGAGTGATGTTATTTTTGCTCCAGGTAATGAAGTTCCTTATTTTTTAAGAGGTCTTAAAACACAAATATTTCATGGTTTGGCAGGAGAGAAAAAAGGTCATTTTAGGATTCGACACTATTTTGATTTATATCTTACTCAAGGTCCTTATTTTACTGAAACATTTAATCATTTAAAAACCATTCATAAGGATTTTGATGTTATTGAAACTGGTTGGCCAAAATTAGATGTTTATGGTCAAAATAAAACGGCTCACAATTCATATAAAGACCAATTATTAAAATTATATAAAGCAAAAAAAATAATTCTTTATGCGCCAACGTTTTCTCCAAAACTAACCTCGGCTCCTTTTCTATTAGATGAATTAAAATCTCTTGCTACCCATAAAGAATACCTTATTCTTTTAAAATTTCACCCTTTAATGAATGAAGAATGGGTTAAAAATTATAAAGACCTTGCTAAAAACACAGATAATATTGTTTTTCAATCTGAAAATGACATCACTAAATTTTTATTAATTTCTGATCTTTTAGTAAGTGATACATCTTCTGTTATTTATGAATTTATCCTTTTAGACAAGCCTGTTATTACTTTTAACAATATTTCAGGTACTATAAAATGGGAAAATAGTAACGATTATACCAAACTTAATGAATTGGTGGAAACCACAATTATTAACGATTCTTTCCAAAAAAATAGAGCAGAAATTATTGCCGCTTATCATCCATACGACGATGGAAAATCTGCCTTAAGAATGGTAGAAGCCGTTGAACATTATTTAAAAGATAAAAAGGTTCCAGAAAAGCGAAAAATTTCTACATTTAGAAAACTTAAAACTCATTACAAACTAGCCTTCTCATAAAAGGATTATTTAAATTAAAACTAGTGCATAAACTAACAGCAATTATTCCTACTAAAAATGAAATTAATAACATTGAAGCCGTTATTGCTTCTGTTAATTTTGCTGATGAAATATTAGTCATTGATAGTTTTAGTGAAGATGGTACTTTTGAAAAAGCAAAAACAATAGCTACTAAAGTAATACAACGCAAATTCGATTTTTATGGCGCCCAAAAAAACCATGCTATTTCTAAAGCAGAACACCAATGGATCCTTTTAGTTGATGCAGACGAACGTGTTACCCCAGAATTAAAAACTGAAATTCTTTCTGTTTTAAATAACAATAAAATCGATCATAATGCTTTTAGTATAAAACGTATTAATCATTTTATGGGACAACGTGTTAATTATAGTGGTTGGCGTAATGATAGTGTTATTAGGCTTTTTAAAAAAGAGGCTTGTAAATATGATAATAGACATGTACATGAGTCACTACAGGTAAATGGTACTATTGGTAAATTAGAACATAAATTTCTACATTATTCTTATCGCAGTTTTGACCTATACATGGAAAAAATGAATCATTATGCAACGCTCCAGGCTAAGGATTACGATAAAAAAACAGGGGCTTTAACTCCCTATCATTTTATAATAAAACCCTTTTGGGGATTTGTAAAACATTATATTATACAAAGCGGGTTTAGAGATGGTATTGTTGGTTTAACCATTGGTTATGTACAAGGTTATGTTGTATTTATGAGATATGTAAAACTGTGGTTGTTACGTAAGAATAGAGATTAATCTCAATATTACTTCTTTTAGCTTAAATTAAGTACAATTCTTATTAATGCTATCTTAATTTTAATGTCGGGTTGAGCCTTTCGACTGCGCTCAAGGAGACATATAACCTAGATTCTTATTTTTTCTTCCAGAACTTTACTGTTTCTTTTAAACGTCTTCGTCTATGATAGCTTTCTTGGAAATCTTGAGTATTTTTCCACATGAGTTCAAACACTTCTTTATAATCTTTACCAATACATTTTGCATATTCATCACTCATGATTTCTACCATATATTTATGAATAGATAATTTCGCAAAATTCTTAATTCTTTTTTCAAAAGAAAGATCTTCAAAAATCATTCGATTTAAATCTACCAGAAAGAACTCGTATTTAGTCCCTTCTATTTTAATAAGTGTATTTCCTGGAGAATGGTCTAAAAAGTTTATTCGATTTTCATGAAGTTTAAAGGTAAATCGTGTAAAAGCCCTTAAAATAGCTTCATAATTAGGGATATCGAAAGATTTTGTTAACTCTCGATAGGTCATATCATAACTTAAGTGCTTACTTATATAATAGCTTTTACCAAAAAATAGAGCCGATTTGTATTCATAAAACCCAACTGGATCTGGAGTCCCTATGGCTTTTTCCTTTAAAATATTTGCATATTCGAAAGAGCGCTGGGCTTTACTTTTTCTAAAAAAATTATAGGCTATTTTATTAATAAGATTAGGAACTTTAAACGATTTTATATTTAAAGTTTCATTTTCAATAGGAAAAAGGCGTAAACTATTTCGTTGTTGATTACCAAAAGAACTTCCTTCAGAATCATAATTTAAAATGAAATGATCTAAAGTCTTTTCAATAGCTTTATATTCTGTATTAATAACCTTATTCATTACCTAAATATTTATTAACACCATTAGTCGTCCAAGTACTATTATTTCTTACTGTTTCTTGTTCAATTTCGCTATTAATTGTTGCTTTATCTCTAGATTCTCCTTTATGATAGATATGAAACACAATACCTCTATACCGTAAACGCCTGGCCATTAATTTTTTGTTATGGAATCTAAACATGAGTTCAGAGTCTTCTCTACCCCAGCCCGTAATGTCTTCATTATAACCATTTACAGCTATAAAATCTGATTTAAAAAACGACGTATTACAACCTCTAAACTTTGTTGAAAATTCTCCTTTTTGTTTATAAAACTGACTTAAAAAAGGAACATAAAGCGCTCGTGTTCTTTTTTTAATTCCTTTTGAAAACGTATTAAAATGAATTTGTTTGTTTTTAAATAAAGCAGGCAAATGTGCTTTCTGTATGTTTACTCGAGAGCCAAATAAATAATTATTTTTTTGAGCAAATTCAAGATGATCTTTAATAAAATTAGAATGCATAATACAATCACCATCTACTTGAATAATGTATTCCCCTTTAGCTTTTACAATCGCTTTATTTAATATGTGCGATTTTCTAAACCCATTATCTTCATGCCAAACATGATGCAATGGAATCTTAAATTCTTCCTTAAATTTTTCAATGACTAACTTTGTTTTAGACGTTGAACCATCATCTGCAATAATAATCTCTTCAGGAAGTTGGGTTTGGTTTTTAACACTTAATAACACGAGCTCTAAGGCTTCAGGCCATTTATAAGTTGAAATAACTAATGTATTTGAAAAATAATTCATTAGTTAAAATAGGATTCAAAGTTAATTTTGCTTCTATTAAAAACCTTTAAAAACTTAAACCATTGTCCAAAATTCTTATTCTTTAAAAAAGAAGCGCTCACTTTTAAATCGTCTTTTTGTTCTACTAGCTCTCGTATCTCTTCTATATTTTTAGAAGGAAAATAATCTAAGCCTTTCCATATAGTGGGATCTAAATAAAATAAGTTCTTTAGCGTTCTATAATTGGTTTCGTCTGCTTTCTTCCATTTAGATAGAAACTCATTATTTATCTGGTGACTATGTCCCCAATTATCTAATTTAAATTTTAAATCTTCTTCGGTTCTAGACAAACACTCGTGTAGTAATATGTTATTGGTATATATAACACGTTCTTTTGTGTTTCTAGCACGTTTATAATTAGGATAATTTGTAGTCAACATGACCTTAGTGGGTTCATTTACATATAAAATACCATTGTCTAAATACTTATATATGTTTATTAAAAACCCAGCGATTTGAACGGGTGTCTTTTCTGGATGATCTAAAAAAGAATCATAGCTTCTTAATGTTTTTACATATTTATCAAAATCTATAAAAATTTCATCGGCATCTACTTGAACCAACCAATTCCCAATTCCCATTTTTTGAGATAACAAGTAGCGCTCTCTGGTATCATTTTGAATCGTTGTTAATTCTGGAACATAAAAATTGTCTTTATAGATTTCAATTTTATTTTCAGTATCAAACGTCTTTAGCCAATCAAAAAAAGCTGGATCAATATCAAAATGGGTCCCTTTCCAAGTACGCTGCTCATGATCTAATGCAATAAAAATTTTATCTGCTTTATTATATACCGGAGGAATAGAGAGTTTTAGTTTCTCATAATCGTAAGACATTAAAAGGCCAACTACAATGTTTTTCATAAAAATTTTAGTAAAACTCGTAACGCCAAAAATACATAAACTATGTACAGATATGTTAAACAATGTATTATTTTTACAACATATTAAAATTACAACTTTGCAAAAAAAAATATGTGTTATAAGTTTTGATCATTGGAATTACGATCATCATATCGTAAAAGCTCTTAATAATTTAGGTCATGATAGTTATCACATAAAATTTGGAGATTATGACCACAAAAACTTAAAAGATAAAGTCACTAATACATTAAGTAAAGTTTTAACAGGTAAGAATCTTAAAAAAATTAGACGCCAAGACTATGTTTTAGAGCAATTAGAATCATTAGGGAAGCAAGATAAAATATTGGTTATTAATCCTGAAGTGATTAGTCTTAAACACCACTTAAAAATCAAAAAACACTGTAAAGAATATATTGCTTATTTATATGATAGTGTTAACAGAAACCCTGTACAACATTTATTAAATGATGTCTTTGATACTATTTTTTCTTTTGATAAAAATGATATTAAAACTTATAATTTTAAAGAAACCAGTAATTATAATTATTTAGAAAAAACGGCTATTAATAACGCACCAACTTATGACGCAACTTATGTTGGCTCTTTTGATTCCAGACTATCAGAATTAATTTTACTTGTAAATAAAATGAAGGCGATTAATATTAACTATGAATGCCTTGTTGTTGGAAAAAACAAAGATTTAAACCATTTAAAAGAAGAACACAGCGATTCAATTAAATTTATTAGTCGAAAATTATCTCAAACAGAATTGATAGACCGTTACAAAGATTCAAAAGTAATTATAGACTTAATAAGACCAGAGCAAATAGGTCTAAGCTTTAGGCATTTCGAAGCTTTAGCATTGCAAAAAAAAATAATTACTAACAATAAGAATGTAAAAAACTACTCTTTTTATAATTCAGAAAATATTTTTGTTTTAAATGACGGTAAGTCACTAGAAAAATCATTTTTTGATGCTCCTTATTCTAGCTTAGATCCAATAATTTATAACCAATTTACTATAGAAAATTGGGTGACTAAAATTTTTAATTTATAAGATTTTTTAAAGTAGCTTCTGTTTCCTGAATTGAAAATGGTTGTAATATGTTCTTCGAATAGTCGCTAACTGCATTCCAAAGTGTTTTGTTCGTGTACATTTCAATAATTTTTTTGGATAAAGTATCTGCATCATTGGCGATCATTGCTTCGGCATGATTTCCGAAATTGAAACCTTCTGCTCCAATATCAGTCGTTACTATTGGCAAACTATACTCTAAGCTTTGCCCTATTTTTCCTTTTATTCCTGCTCCATAACGCAGCGGCGCAAAAAAGACACGTGAATTATAAAAATAGGTTGATACATCATCAACAAAACCTAAAACTTTAAAATTGTCTGCATTTAATTTTAATACCGATTCTGTTGGATAACTCCCAACAATGTCTACTTTAATTTCTGGGTGCGTTTTCCAAACCATTGGCATAATTTTGTTATGTAAAAACAATACGGCATCCTCATTTGGTCGGTGTCTAAAATTACCTATAAATAATATGTTTTCTCTTTTTTCAAAAGGGTTGAATGCATTAGGCTTCTCAAAATACTGATGAATATTACTTACGACGGTAAATTTTTCAGGTTGATTGTAATGTTCTAGCACCAAATTTCTATCTGTTTCAGAGATCGCAAAAATAAGATCTGCTTTTTTACAGTTTTCAAGTTCTAGTTTTAAATAATCTTGAGCTGCTTTTTTTGTTTCGGGTTTGTTATTTTTTTCCCATTCTCTTAATAATCTTATGTAGTGAAAATCACACATATCGAAAATTAGTTTAACCGCATCGTTTTTCTGCTTTATAAAATCTGCATACTTTTTAAACATTTTCGGCCGGTGTAACCACGCATAATTCATTCTGGGCGCCACCCATTCTACAAATTGATTTTTAGTGACTAATTTTTTTTCGAAAACTGAAGGCTCATAAACTTGAACTCCCATTTCTTTATACCATTTAATATAATCGCTTTTGTACTTATACTGCTTATAATCGGCAAGTAAAAACACACCTATATTGTTTTTTAATAATAAAGTGATGATCTCTTTTAGTCTTCTTGAACCAGAATCTTTATTAAACTCTGGAATTATCTCATCGATAAATAAAACATTTACTGGTTTAAAATCAAAATTCTCAATATTAAATTGAATATTCTGTTTGATTAATTTGTTTTTTAATTTCCAGTTTCTATAGTTTGTTTTTAATGTTTTATACATTCCATTAGGTCTTTATTTTATTCTTTTTTCAACTTGAAATCTCAAGAAATTAGGTGTCGATTTTCATTGTGAAAAACAAATATAATATCTATTTATAACTTCTCTTGTAATCCCTTATGCTACTTTATATATTTGTCTTAAACATAGAAAACTCTAATATTTAAACCCGATTTATGCATTAGAACTTCGTTATGAATCTGAAAGACGCAATAAACATTGATGTTTTCTTGATTTCAGCATAGCATCGCTATGGTTAAATTAAAAAATATAGTGGAACGACAATGTTTGAAGTGGTTTTCGGTTGTAATAGATTTTCTAATGCATAAAACGGGTTAAAGAGATTTATCACCAGACTAGTGTCCTAATGAAAGAATTACTAATTTCAATAATAATACCATGCTATAATGGCGAAAAACACATTGCCAAAACACTTAATAGTGTTTTAGAGCAAACCTATTCCAATTGGGAATGCATCGTTATAAACGATGGTAGCACAGATAATTCTGAAGCGGTCATAAAAAATAGTTCTCTAACTAATCCTAAAATTAAATATTTTAAACAAAATAACAAAGGTCTTTCTGAGACTAGAAATGTAGGAATGGATCATTCTAAAGGGGAATTTATTTTTTTTTTAGATGCTGATGATTTACTAAGTAAAACGGCTTTGTTTGATCTTTATAAGCTAACTCAAGAACAAGAAGTAGATGTTGTTTATGGCAAAATTGCCATAACTTCTGGACAGAATACTACTGTAACAGGTTATTTACAACATTCGCCACCAAATAATAAAGTGCTTTTTAATAAAAACAAATCCTTAATTCCAACAGTATTAAATGAACCTCTTATATGTGTGGCATGGAATAGGTTATATAAAAAAAGGTTTTTAATAGAGAATGCTATACGCTTTCAAAAAAACATTTTACATGAAGACGAATTGTGGCATTTCGAAGTCCTTTTCCATGCTAATTCTATAATATTATCAGATAAAGTAACACATTTTTATAATTTTAGTAATCCAGATTCAATTACTAATAATTTCAAATTAAAAAATATAGAATCCTACCTTTTCATTTTAGACTTTATTTATGAAAAATATTATCGAGACGAACGATACTCAGATTATAGAGACCGCATCGCGGCTTATTTAATATATCTACAAATAATTACCATTCAGCACACTTACAAAAAGCTTCCCAATGCTGATAAACAAAAATCTAAATCGAATATTATTACTGTTTTTAATAAATTGAAAAATGTAAAGCGGTCTAAACCTATTTTAAATAAAAAAGAAGAAGCATTACAAAATAGATTTCAAAAATTCTCTCATAAAAACCCCGATACTATCGCAAAAATATTAAAATATCATCAATCAAAAAGTATTAGAAAAAAACTTGCGTTTTATATTCTATTATTGAAAGAGTTCTTTTAACACGTCTTCATTTTAAATTCTCTTCATATAGCTTCTCTTGCTTTTTAGCCAAAAAATCTTATTTTTTCTTAATAGACTAACTCTATTTTTATTTTTTATTTTAAGAATATTTATTTTACAAGTAATCAACTTTATTTTAAGATTACTTATCGCTTTAGAGTCTTTAATAAAGTTATTTTTTAAAATGGAATTTATAATTTCTATATCTCCCTTATTTCTTTTTAATTGACTTGCCGAAGTCCAAAGTCCACCTGAATGAATTCTATATACAGACATTTGATCATTCATCTTTTTTATTTTTCTATTCTGTATTTGAAATAAGAATAGTGGCCAATCTCCTATTTTTAAATGACTAAACCAGTCTGGCAAAATAAAATCATTTCTTATTACTGCAGTATTTGTTGCAATGTAACACCACTTCGCTAAATCTTTAATTGTTGTAGTTTCCGGAATATTTGAATAATTACTATCCTCGTATACACCTTTATCTTCTATAAATTTTTTAAACTCATGACAACATATTCCATAATCTAAATTAGAATCTAAAAAATCGACTTGTTTTTGAAGTTTTAAAGGGTCTGTCCAATAATCATCTCCTTCACAAAAAGCGATATATTCCCCTTTACATGTATTTATTATATCACAAAAATTAGGAATAGCTCCCATATTAGGGTTTCTATATTTAATTAGAAATCTTCCTGGATATTTCTTTTCATACGCTGCTAATATCTCCTTAGTATTATCGGTAGAGCGATCTTCACCTATAATAATTTCGTAACTAAAATTTACGTTCTGTTTTAATATCCCCTCCAAAGTTTGTTTGATAAACTTCTCATGATTATAAGTAATTACAGCTATAGATAATTTCATTCTTTTTTTTGTGTAGACTTAGCAGGAATACCCACTATAGTAGTTTTATCTGGATAGTCATTAACAACTACCGCACCAGCACCAACAGTAATATTATCGCCTAAAGTTACTCTTGGACAAATAATCGCTCCTGCTCCAATACTACAGTTATTTCCTATTTTCACATAACCCAGTAATAAGGCTCCAGGAGAAATATCGCAATATTCACCTACAGTTACATCATGATGTATTTGAGCAGATGTATTAACCAATGTACCTTCCCCGATAGAGACACAGTTACTAATAATCACTTTAGGTAAAATATTAACTCCCTTTCCTATCTTTACGTTATGGTTGCCTATAATGGCAGTCTTTGAAACGATTGATTTATAGATACCTCCTGCTTTCATAAACTTTTCAGCAATTAATCGTCTTGAAGGAGAATCGCCCAATGCTGTTGCAAAAGAAGGGGAACTCGTAAAATCTATTTCCTCAAATGAATTTAAAACAGTATATTTTTCTAAGAAAAAAGATGGTTTTGGTAAAGTAACATCATCAAAAAAAACGAGATCATTAGTATTTTCAATCTCTTCAAATACTAACACTAAATCTTTTGCATGACCGCTTGCTCCAATTATAATCACAACTTATTCTTATTTATAATAGTACATATTTGTTGAACCTCAACAACTTCAAGCTCAAAATATAATGGTAAACATAAAACTCTTTTACTAATCCGTTCTGAAATTAACATTTCTACTTTATTACTTAGATATGGTAATGTGTTTAAAGAAGGATAAAAATACCTACGAGGGTGTATTTTCATTTTTTTTAAAGCTTCTAAAACACTTAATAATTTTGATTCACTTTCAAAGATTACAGGCATATAAGAATAATTTCTTGAACAGTCCTTATGGTAATTATATAACCTAACATTTTTATTATCTTTAAGAAGTGCTTCATAAAGTAAAGATAACTCCTTTCTTTTTTTTATAATATTATCCATGTATGGTAAAACACTTAAGCCCATTGCGGCTTGCATTTCTGAAGCTTTTGCATTTATGCCTAAACCATGATATTCTAATTGACCGTTATGTCCAAAATTATGATGATAATATATTTTTTTAAACAATGCATTATCTTTTGCGAATATAGCACCTCCCTCACCTGTATGAAAAAGTTTAGTGGAGTGAAAACTAGTCGTACTAATATCTCCAAAGTTAAAAATAGACTTTCCTTTATACTTAACACCAAAACAATGTGAAGCATCATAGATTACTTTTAAACCGTGTTTTTTTGCTATCGTATCTATTTCATTAATATGACATGAATTACCAAAAACATGAGTTGCTAAGATAGCTTGAGTGTTTTCAGTAATTGCTGCTTCTATTTTATTAGGGTCTATTGTTAACGAATCCTCTTCTATATCAACAAAAACAGGTGTGCAATTTTCCCATACAATAGAAGAAGTTGTCGCCACATAACTAAAAGGCGTTGTTATCACTTCTTTATTTATTCCAAGTGATTTTAATGCTATTTGTAAAGGCAATGTTCCATTTGTAGTAATAAAAAAATTAGAAACATCTAAGTAGCTTGATAGCTTGTTTTCTAATTCGACTATTAAATCGCCTCTATTAGTTAACCATTTTTTCTCCCAAGCTTTATTTAAAATTTTCGTAAATTCTTCAATTGGAGGAAGAAATGTTTTAGTTACATTAATCATTTTAAGTAATTATATCGCAAACTTAATAAATTGCATACTAAAGCGGACTAATTTTCATTATTTTTAAATGATTACTTCCTTTTGTACTTAAAAAGCATAATTTTACTTCTTTAAACGCTTTTCATGAAGAAGAAAATTCTGATTATTCCATCATGGTATCCCAATAAAGATAATACTTTAACAGGCTCTTTCTTTAAAGAACAAGCTAGCTTATTAGATAAAAACAATCTTGATGTTAAGATATTATATGGAATTGAGAAACAAATCTCAACTTTTGAATATCTTAAATTTTTACTCTTATTTTTTTTTAAATTTAGAAAAGAATCTTTCTTAAATACAGATTATTTAGCCCAAGATCCTATTGCCTATTCGTTTACTGCCTATTACCCCAAAAAATGTTCTATAAAAAAGAGATTAAAAATTATTAATAAACAGTATAAAAAAGCATTCAACGTGCTTTCAAAAAACTGGAAGCCAGAACTTATACATGCACAATGTACAGCAAATGCTGGTATATATGCTTTTAACATATCGAAGACAAACTCTATCCCCTATGTAATAATTGAGCATCAAACTTTTATTCTTAATTATTATGATAGAGCCCTCCAAAAAGCGATGATAAAAGCCTTGGAAAACGCATCAAAAACAGCAGCTGTGAGCCATCATCAAAAAAGAAATATACTCATGAATCATATTAATTGTGATCCAGAGATTATTTGGAATTTAGTTGATGAATCAAAATTTAATATCACTCCAAGAAAACCAAATTCAAAATTTACTATTTTAACGATTACTTATCCAAGCTTCATAAAAGATGCATTAACTTTTTTTAAGAGCATAGAACTATTTAGTAAATTAATTGATGTAGATTTTGAGGCAATCGTTGTAGGAAACGATTCTTTTGATGATTTAAAAAAAGCGAATAGTTCGATTTTTAAAGAGTATGCTAAAAAATATAATGTACTAGATAAATGTGTATTTATTCCGAAGTTAACTAGAGAAGAGATTAACACTCAACTCCAACAATCAGACGTTTTTGTATCAACAAGTATTTCTGAAACTTTCGGTATTGCTGTTAGAGAAGCCATGTTATGCGGAATTCCAGTTATAACGACTAAAAGTGGAGGTGTAGAAGATTCTATTACGACTGAAACTGGTCTATTAGTAAATATTGGGGATTCAAAAACAATTGCTGAAAACCTATTAAAAATTAAAACAAATAAAATTAGCTTTTCACAAAAAAACATACGAAATCATGTTATTGAACAAAGTGGAAAAGAAGCTTTCATAAAAACAATGAAAGCATTCTATAATTAATTTAATAAAAAATGCATTTAGATACAAGAGAAGTTGTAGAAATACTAAAACAAGGTGGTATTATTCTTTATCCTACAGATACAGTATGGGGAATAGGTTGCGATGCAACAAATTATAATGCCGTAAAAAAAGTATTTAAAATAAAACAGCGACAAGAAAGCAAAACATTAATTTGTTTAGTTAATAATTACAGCATGCTAGAAAGACATGTAGATAATGTCCCCAATATGGCCTATACCATTTTAGATGTTGCTGTAAAACCTACTACAATAATTTATGATAATCCAGCCGGAGTTGCAGAGAATTTAATCGCAGAAGATAATACACTCGCCATACGAGTGACTCAAGATGAATTTTGCCAGAAACTTATAAAATACTTGGGCAGACCATTAGTATCGACCTCGGCAAATTTAGCAGGTAAACCAACACCAAAATCCTTTAAAGAAATAGACGAAGCTATTTTAAAAGGTGTGGATTATGTCGTAAATTTGCAAAAAGAAAAAATAGCGACAACGCCTTCAACCATTATTAAATTAAGCAATAATAGTGGTATAAAAATTATTCGCGAATAAAGGTTGACCAAAAATAATGAATCATAAACAAGCCTTAGAACATCCTGTTTTCAAAATCATCTCACAATCTGCTAAAGAATTAGATTTAGATTGTTATGTTATTGGTGGGTTTGTTCGTGACTATTTATTGCAAAAAGGGACAGCAAAAGATATTGATATCGTTGCTATAGGAAGTGGTATTACATTAGCGAAGCAAGTTGCTAAAAACTTACCCAATCAACCTAAAGTACAGGTTTTTAAAACTTATGGTACCGCAATGTTAATATACGATGACATTGAAATTGAATTTGTTGGTGCTCGAAAAGAATCTTATTCTGAAAATAGTAGAAATCCAATAGTAGAAAACGGCACATTACAAGATGACCAAAACAGACGCGATTTTAGTATAAATGCTTTAGCTTTAAACTTATCTGAAACTCATTTTGGTGATTTACTAGATCCCTTTAACGGTGTTCAAGATCTTAAAAATAAAATAATACGCACACCTTTAAATCCAGATATAACTTATAGTGATGATCCTTTAAGAATGATGCGTGCCATTCGTTTTGCTTCTCAATTGGGCTTTAAAATTGAATCTGAATCGCTTGAAGCCATAACACGAAACAATGAACGTATTAAAATAATTACTAAAGAACGAATCGTTGTAGAATTAAATAAAATTTTAGAAAGCGAAACGCCTTCTGTAGGTTTTTTATTATTAGAAAAAACTAAATTATTACAACATATATTACCAGAATTAGTCGCTCTAAAGGGCATTGACGAAATTGAAGGGCAAAAACATAAAGATAACTTTTACCACACATTAGAAGTTGTCGATAATATATCTAAAAACACTAACGATGTTTGGTTACGTTGGGCAGCATTATTACATGATATAGGAAAAGCACCAACAAAAAAATTTAGTAAGAAAGTGGGATGGACTTTTCATGCACATGAATTTGAAGGCTCAAAAATGGTATACCATTTATTCAAGCGCCTAAAAATGCCTCTTAATGATAAGATGAAATTCGTTCAAAAAATGGTATTTATGAGTTCTCGCCCTATTGTTTTAGCTCAGGATATTGTTACCGATTCTGCAGTAAGACGATTGGTTTTTGATGCTGGTGATTATGTTGAGCATTTAATGACACTTTGCGAAGCAGACATCACTACTAAAAACCCTAAAAAATTCAGTAAATATCATAACAATTTTAAAATTGTACGCGAAAAAATTGTTGAAGTAGAAGAACGAGACCAAATTCGTAATTTTCAACCTCCTGTTTCTGGAGAAGAAATTATGAAAACCTTTAATTTAAAACCCTCTAAAGAAATTGGTCAAATTAAAGAAGCGATTAAAGAAGCGATCTTAGAAGGCGAAATTCCAAATGAACATGATGCCGCTTTTAAGCTCATGTTAGAAAAAGGAAAGGCTCTAGGTTTAAAAACTTCTGTTTAATATGCTTAAAATAGTTAAAACAGATTCTAACAATCCAGATTTTATTGATTTAGTGAAGCATTTAGATTCCTATTTAAAAATCACAGATGGTAACGAACATGATTTTTACAATCAATATAACCACATTGATATTTTAAAACATATTGCTATTGCTTATTTAGACGACAAACCTGTTGCTTGTGGCGCATTTAAATTATATAATGAAAAGTGTATAGAAATTAAACGCATGTACGCCAAACCTGAAGTTCGTGGCCATGGTGCTGCCGCTATTCTTTTAAAAACATTAGAAGATTGGGCGAATGAACTGGGCCATAATTATGCCATTTTAGAAACCGGAAAACGGCAAGTAGAAGCTGTGAAATTCTATAAAAAATGCGGTTATGCCGTTATTCCTAATTATGGTCAATACCAAGGAATGAAAAATAGTATTTGCTACAAAAAAGAATTCGTATAATATGAAGACATTTATAAACAAGCATTTTAGGAATATTGCAAAAACAGCTTTGGTATTGGTCTATTTGGTGATCATAGCTGGTGCTGTTGTACGTATGACTGGTTCAGGAATGGGATGCCCCGATTGGCCAAAATGTTTTGGATATTTAATACCTCCTACTGAAGAATACCAAATTCAGTTTCAGTCTAATTATAATTATGATAAAGGGACTATTATCATTAAAGATGAAGCGTTGTTAGTGGCAAAAGAAAATTTCACTTCAGCTAAAATATTAACTACTGAAAATTGGGAACCCTATACAGCACATGATTACGCAAAATTTAATGCTACGCATACCTGGATAGAATATATAAACCGTTTATGCGGTGCACTTTCAGGGATTCCGATTTTAATCTTTACAGTATTATCATTTTGGTTTTGGAAAAAAAACAAATGGATAACTATACTTTCTATTCTTACTGTTTTTGGAATGGGGTTTCAGGCTTGGCTAGGAAAAACAGTTGTAGATTCCAATTTAGCCCCCTTTAAAATTACTATTCATATGGTAATGGCATTGGTTATTGTTGCCTTTATATTGTACATTATATATGCTTCTAAAACCAATTTAAAAAAACAAAAACCAAACCCGCTTTTTGCTAATATTTTATTATTCGCAATAGTTTTATCTCTTATTCAAATAATTTTAGGAACACAAGTAAGACAGCATGTCGATGAGCAAGTAAAAGCGATTGGTTATATAAAAGAACAATGGATGGCCAATCCTACC
This sequence comes from uncultured Flavobacteriaceae bacterium, assembly GCA_937959395.1. Taxonomy (GTDB): domain Bacteria; phylum Bacteroidota; class Bacteroidia; order Flavobacteriales; family Flavobacteriaceae; genus JAHDGB01. Next base: position 22,509 of record CALGLR010000006.1, read on the forward strand.
CTTTCGTTTTATATACATCGTACATTCTCTGTTTTGGTTTTAATAATAAATGGTTGGTTATTTATTACTAATAGAAAATTAAATTTAGGATTTAATAAAATGAATTTAGTACTAACTTGTATTATAATAGAGGTCTTTACGGGAATTCTTATGTACTATTTTGATTTTCCATTTTTATCGCAACCCTTCCATATTGTTGTTGCTACAATTTTAATAGGCATTCAATTTTATGTATATTTAGAAAACAGAAGAAAAACAATTTTTATTTCTGAAGAAGATATTTAGAATACAGTAGTATCTTTGCAAACTAATTAGAATACCCTTTATGATTTATAGATTTAGAGTCATACTAGATAATGATACTGAAGAAGACATTTTTCGTGACTTAGAAATTCGAGAGACAGATACTCTTGAAGATTTGCACAACATTATTACCCAATCCTTTGGTTTTGATGGTTCAGAAATGGCATCGTTTTATATAAGTGATGACGAATGGAACCAAGGTGAAGAAATCTCGTTATTTGATATGAGTGAGAGTGCAAATGAGGTGAAGTTAATGAGCCAAACGATTCTTGAAAATACGGTTCATGAAGTACAAACAAAATTAATTTATGTTTACGACTTTATGAGTATGTGGACCTTTTTTGTAGAGCTTGCTGAAATTGTTGAAGAAGCTGAAGGCATGGATTACCCTAACCTGATGTTTGTTAAAGGACAAGTCCCTGAAACGGCACCTGAAAAACTATTTGAAGCTGATAGCGATGGTTTTGAAGATGATGATGATTTTGATATCGATGATTATGATAATCTAGATTTTGAAGAGCACTGGAATTAATCAATGATCAATCCCTGAAATGAAAAAAATAGCTTTTATAGTAATCCTATTAATAAGCGCTCTTGGTTTTGCTCAAAAAAATTGGACTTCTGGAAAAGTAGTTCTTAAAGATGGGACAACTCTTAAAGGTTTAATAAAAACTTCCAAATCAAAATTAAGTTTCAAAAAAAATTCAAATGCAAAGGTCTATAAATTTGGTGAAACTAAAGTAAATAAGGTTTTTTTTGGAACAAACAACCCCGGAATTGGCTATTATGAGTTTACAAAGTTGTTTCCAAATAGAGTCCGGTTGCTAAAAGTAATAGCAAAAGGTAAAACAAAACTATACCATAGAACTGTAAAACGAGCAACCAATGACGGTTACACCATGCCCATGTCAAGCAATAACGGCTTTTCTACTCCCATTAATCACAGACGTATTTGGGTTAAGGAATATTATGTTATTAGAGATGGTGAAAAATATGCCACAAAACTTATTGGTAATAATCAGCTCATCCCTTTCAAGGATAAAGCGAAAAAGTATTTCTATGACTGTAAAGACGTTGTTAAGTATATAGAAAATGATCTTTATGAAGAACATGATATTATTGAATTAATAAACGATTACAATGATATCTGTTTTTGATTATAGAAAGTATTACAATAGAAAAGCCTTAAAAATTTTTTTTAAGGCTTTTCTTGTATATGAACTCATTTAAACTTTTTCAATTAGCTAAAAAACTATCCTTTTGCACCCACTTTTTGTCTTTTTTTCGTTCCGTAGCGGTGCTATGCAACTAAAAAAAACTTCAATTGGTCACAAAATGACTAATTTTCGCCTTAACTCAAAAAGTTTAAATGAGTTCTATTATTAAAAATGAATTACTCTTTTACAAAAGGTATATTTTTAATTATTAAATCATTATCTCCTATAATTCTTAGATAATAAATCCCAGAAGGTAATCGAGATACATCAATAGACTCATTATCATTAGAGACTTTAATTGTTTTCAATTTACTTCCCATGCTATTATATATCAAAACAGATTTACTTTTTCTAGTGTGTTCAGAAAAACTTAGATTTAAAATATCTTTTACTGGGTTAGGGTATAGTTTAGTATTAGCCTCTGCAAAGGTTTCACTATCTCTACTAAGACTATTAGGTGTTGATATAAATCGAAACTGTTGATTATCTGAAGTACTATTACAATCCCATTGATAAATATTGGCTCCATTAGCTGTAGACCTGCTTTCAACATCTAAACACTTTCCACTTTTTCTTGATTGAATGCTAAAATAAACACCACCCCTTGGAATAAATTTAAATTGACGATGCGTTTGCGTATTCACAGCATTACCCCATACTTGAAGATTAGCACCTCTTGCGTTAGAGGCATCCTTAATATCCATAAATTTATTGCTATGCTTGGCTTTTATTGTAAAAAAACCACTTCCAATATCTTTAATCACCCAGCGTTGATTATCCTTGCCATTGGGAGACCATTGATGCACATTTGCTCCATTTGCTGTAGAGATATTAGCTACATCTATATTTTTATTACTATGTTTTGCTCTAATGACGTAAGTTCCATTAGTAATTACTTGTGGTAAATCTCTAACACGTGTTAAACTTAATCGTGTCCAAACCCAATTTGGATCGCTACCACCATTATCACTAATTTCAATATCTAATACACCATCTCTTACCTCAATCTCCTCTGCTCTTACATACGGAAATGTATTAGCCTGACTCGTTATATTATTTCCTATAGTTCTACCTTCTGCTTTTACACTCATATTGTCATGACGGAAGTTTGCATCTCCCAAATTCATAACTACAGACCATACTCCATTTTTAATTTTATGTCTAAGAACTCTCTTTCCGTTACTTTGTATGAGGTCTCTATTAATGGCATTAACTCCAGATGAATTCCCTCTATCTCTAGACTCTACATTACCAGACCAATTAACATCACCAATTGTTTTATCTGAAATTCGAGTCCATCCATTTTGTACAGGAGATGTTGGAGTTCCTAAATCGTAATTATACACTGTAGCATTTAGATTCACATTAATTGTAGAAGACGGAGCTACTTTAACATAAACAGCACCAAAATCTGTACGTCCAGATCTATCAAAAACAGTATAATGAAAAAAGTCTTCGCCAGATAAACCTGAAGAAGGTGGTGAATATCTAATTTGGTTTCTTCCTCCTGGACCAGTTCCTGCAGAAATACTAATTCTACCTCCTTTATTACTTACTCTATCTAATAATCGAACATCAAGAACATCATTATTAGCATCGTAATCGTTAGCAATGACATCGAATGTTCCTGAAGAAGTAGGTCCATTAATAGTAAAATTATCATAAGCTCCAAAAGGAGGTATAGGGCCAGGATTTCTATTAAGAGTTCCAACAGCACTTTTTGCTTTACGAACATTAATAACTCTTCGCGCTTCATTTGTAGCTAGTCTTCCTATATTATGTCTTCCTGATCCATTCATAATACTAACAAAGTAGTCATTTCCACCAGCAGAGGTAGCTCCAGCATTGTCTCTTGGTCTTGCTTCATAAAATATGCCTGAGCTATTATTGTGCGCTAAAGACCAACTGTGTCCAACTTCATGAGCGGCAGTTCCATTTGCCCAGCTTGTAGCCGCATTACCACCCATAGTAGCATATCTATTTCTGGTTCCTATGGAATTAACATAGGCTAACCCTGATGGCGCACTTAACACATGATAAACTGCTATATCGTGGGTATTGCCCACTTCACCAGGATTATTATTCCAATAATCCCTAAACGCTGCTAGACTTGAACTCGAATTTGTAGAACCTCCTGTACTTGTAACCAAGTCACGTAGTGGATCTGTACTCGAATTAGTCCTAATAATTACGGTACCAAGCGTGTGCTTAACACCTGCTCCTCTTAAAAAGCGTGCATTTAGATTTCCTATAATTGATTGTGCTGATGCTTGCGCTGTCGCTAAATTGCCATTATAGGCCGTACTTGCAAAAAAAGCTCTTGAGCCAATTTCTACTCCAATCTCAAATTCTCTAACTTCCATTACCGTTGTTGGACGAAGAGACGCAGCCATTAAATTACTATGGTTTGGAGTTGTTGGTTCTTCGCTAGGAATTAAATCATCTGTATTTGAAAGTTTTAAATTATTTTGATTGTCAATTAATTTCAAAGTATCTAAACCATTTTCTTCTATCGAATTATTATTAACATGACAACTCAACTCATTAGAATGTACTTTTTCTACTGAGAAAATTTCATGATCTCTTTTATTTTTTGCAGAAGGTCTAATTTCAATTATAGATTTACCTGGCCTGTTAATACTTGCAATTAATCCTTCATTAGTCATTACGGCACTAACGGTATAATTTGGATACTCAGTTACATAACCACGGTAAGTACACTCGAGACCTTTATCTATTTCAATTAATTTCCCAGTGCCATCATCGATTAAAAATCGAGTATTAGCTCCAAAAACTGAATTTTTTTCCAGTTCTAGAGTTAAATTTTCATCTAAGTAGGTAATTGGTACAGATAACTGATTTTGTAAATTTTCTGGGAGGGAATCAATAATGAAGTTTTGTTTTTCTTGAGCCTGCATTATAACAGATGTAAACATTAAAAATGTGAACAAAATAATGTCTTGTTTTAATTTTAAGTATTTCATTGTGAGGGTTTTTTGGTTGAAAACTGAAAATACAACATTTTAAACGATACAATATAGGTTGTAAAATTGTTATTCGTTAAAAGCTTAATTATACTCGTCCAAAAACCATAATATGGGTGCTACTCAATTTTAAGGCCTTAAAAAACATAAAATTTATAAATTCTTGGTAGTCACGTCTTCATAATTACGTTTTACAAATTCTAATGAGGTTTTTACAACTTCTCCCATTTTATTGCATTTCTTAAATTTTACATCCTTGGTATAGTCATATATTTGAGATTTTAGAAGATCGATGTTCTTTTTTGGTGCAATAGAATCGGCTATCATGCATTCTAAAAGTTCCTTAATTCTATCATTAAAACTAATCATACGCCTTGCTACTATGGAACGTTCCTCAACTTTATATTGATCGACAGAGGCGTCTTGAAATTTCTCTGAAACCAATTTCACCATAATTGTATTTTCTTTAAAAAACTGAGGCAAATACACTTTAAATTTACCCTCATAGCACTGTTGATCAAAATCTATTGCTCTAATTTTATAAACTACTTGATCAAAATCGTGAATGGGAACAAACACATAATTATACGAACGCATATCGCCCAGAAGTCTAATCATACAGCGCTCATTAAACTTTACAAACTCTTTAGCAATTTGCGCTTTTTCAGATTCTGAACAGTCGGGTAATCTATTTTTTATAAACTCATCACCTGGTATTCCTGCTATATGTTCTTCAATTAAAGTATCTTCATATACCATAAAATTAAGATTATAGGGAGACAACATGTGTTCTAGATCTAAACCATAGATTCGAGAGGCATCAGCCTTTTTCACATAGAAATACGTAAAGTTATCATTTAATATGTTTCTAATTTTTATTCGAAACGGCTTTGAGTTACCAAACGTGCAATAATCTACCGCATCAACATTAAGAAATTGAATGATTTTATCATTTCCATCGGAGTGTAAATTAGTATACACCCGTTTTAGATTTAAATCAATCTCTTCTCGCTCAAATTCATTATAATATACACGAATCCATAAGGTGTCTTCATCATTTTTATCATAAACCGTTACAGAACCTTGAAAACGCAATAAATCGTCATAGGAAACAGAAATTCGTGTATTTCTATTATACTCAATAAGATAGGCCTTAAGCATCTTCGTTACTGGAAAGGATGGTTTTTTCTTAGAAATTTTTAAATCTTGCATATTCAATTTATAGTATTCAAATGTAACAAATATAAATGTGGATCGTCTTACTTTAAAACCAACCAATAAACGCATTGTATTTTAATATAACTTAGCGTTTAATAAATATAGACTATTTTGGAAACCATTCTTACAATAAATAATCTCACCAAAAAATACGGCCATTTAACTGCTGTTAAAAACCTATCATTTACCATAAAAAAAGGTAATGTTTATGGTATTTTAGGGCCTAACGGAAGTGGAAAATCTACCACTTTAGGTATTGTTCTAAATGTTGTAAATAGAACTGAAGGCGATTTTCATTGGTTTGACGGTAATACAACAACACACGATGCATTAAAGAAAGTTGGAGCTATTATAGAACGTCCGAACTTTTATCCTTACATGACCGCTTATCAAAATTTAAAGCTCGTTTGTAAAATAAAAGGAATTACTTATGATAAAATAGAAGAAAAACTTGAAGTGGTTGGTCTTTTAGACCGAATGCATAGTAAATTTAGAACCTATTCTTTAGGGATGAAGCAGCGTTTAGCAATTGCTTCTGCTTTGCTTAACGATCCTGAAATATTAATATTAGATGAGCCCACCAATGGTTTAGACCCTCAAGGTATACATCAAATTAGAGCCATTATAAAACACATTGCGAGTAAAGGAACAACGATTCTTTTAGCTTCGCATTTATTAGATGAAGTTGAAAAAGTATGTTCACATGTTGTTGTACTTCGTAAAGGAGAAAAACTATATGCTGGACGCGTAGACGAAATGATTTCTAGTAATGGTTTCTTCGAATTAAAATGTGATGATGAAACAAGTCTTTTAAATTATCTAAAGACGCACCCTTCAATTAAAAATACGAAAGTAGAAGATGGATTAATAACTGCTTTTTTAGAAAGCCCAATATCTGCTTCAGCATTTAATAAAGAACTCTTAAGTAAAGGAATTTCACTTTTACATTTAGTGCAACGAAAAGAAAGTTTAGAAGAGCAATTTCTTCAGCTTACAGATAATAATTAATCGTAAAAAATAAATTCTCAACCTATGCATTTAATTAGGTTGCTGTATCCAATCAAAAAAACAAACCAAATGTTACGTCTTTTAAACTTAGAATTACAGAAATTATTTTTAAATAAAGCAAGTAAAGTTCTTATATTTATATCATTTATTCTTCCTTTTTTTGTTATTCTTTTATCTTCCATAAGAATAAATTTCTTTGGTTTCTTTGTTCTAGAATTAGGTGAAACGGGCATATTCAATTTCCCTATGATTTGGCATATAACAACTTTTTTTGCTGCTCAGTTCAAATTTTTCTTTGCCATAGTAGTCGTAAGTATGATTGGTAATGAATACAGTAACAAAACAATTAAACAGAACCTTATTGACGGACTTAGTAAAAAAGAATTTATATTATCTAAGTTCTACACTATCGTCTTTTTCTCTTTAATTTCAACAGTACTAATAGCAATAATTAGTTTATGTATTGGCTTATATTATTCAAGTATAAATGAAGCTTACCATATTATTACTGGAACAGAATTTTTATTAGCATACTTTATAAAATTAGTAGGATTCTTCAGTTTATGTTTATTTTCTGCAATGTTAATAAAACGTTCGGCTTTTGCCTTGGGCTTTTTATTTATGTTATTTCTTATTGAAGGCATGATATATCTAGGTATTTGGAAATATGCAAATGAAGATATCGCTACAAAAATTCAAAATTTCCTTCCTATAAAATCCATGTGGAAATTAATAGATGAACCATTTAGAAGAGTTATTGCTACTAAAGTTCCAGAGAAATCAGAATTGATCTATGATTATGGTGTGCATTCGTATGAAATCGTGATTGTTTTATGTTGGACTGCATTATTTATCTTTTTGTCTTATAAATTATTACAAAGAAGGGATTTGTAGTATATTTAAGCGCTATTGTGCTATGATACTATGAAAAACCTATTAATCCTTATATGTTCCCTCTGTTTATATATTTTACCCGCTCAAGAACAGGCTTCAAATTGGTATTTTGGAGATAATGCAGGCTTAAATTTTGATACAGTAACTGGAGCAGTCACCCCTTTAAATAATGGATCTTTAGGTACGGTAGAAGGCTGTACAACCATTTCTAATCCAGATGGAGATCTTCTTTTTTATACTGATGGGTCTACTGTTTATAATGCAAACCATCTACCCATGCCAAATGGTTTTGGCCTTCTAGGTGATGAATCTAGCACACAATCGGCTATTGTAGTACCAAAACCAAACGATCCAGAAATTTATTATATTTTCACTGTAGGTTCTAATCAAAACCCTGTTGGATTACATTATTCTGAAGTTAACATGACTTTAGATGGTGGTTTAGGTGGTATTACGAACATTAAAAATAGAAATCTTTTAAGAGCCTGTGCAGAAAAAGTATCTGCTGTTTTAAAAGATTGTGAATCGGGTACGATATGGGTCATTTCATTATCAGACGCTACAGGTAATAGCACGAATGCTATGAATTCTTTTCATGCTTTTGAAGTTAATGATATGGGCGTTAGTGATACCGCTATCGTTTCTACTTTAGGAATCAATATTCAGGACAGTAGAGGTAATCTAAAATTTTCTCCTAATGGAGACAAATTGGCTTGTGCGAATTCTGGTTCTGGGTTATTTATTGCAGATTTTGACCCGCAAACTGGACTAACAAGTAATGCTATAGGACTATCAATAAATGGAACTAGCCCAAACCCCTATGGCGTGGAGTTTTCTCCTAATGGAGAATTACTGTATGTAACAGCTTCTAACGATTTTTTTAGTGGAGGTGCTGAAGATGAAGATCCAGCCAGTCATAGTTCTGTTTTAGTACAATATGATTTAAATGCACAAAATATACCCACAAGCCAAATCGTTTTAGATGATAGGCAATTATACAGAGGTGGTTTACAATTAGGTCCTAACGGAAAAATATATAGAGCATTAAGTTTCACATACGATCAAGGTAGTTCCTTTTTAGGTGTTATTAATGACCCCAATACTTTAGGTCTTGGATCTAATTATCAACATGATGCCATTGCTTTAGGCGGAAGATTATCTAGACAAGGCTTACCCCCTTTTATTCAATCCTTTTTTGCTGAAAAAATTGACATTATACAAGATGGTACAAACACTTTAAATTTAGCATTATGCGAAGGAGAGACTTATATCCTAAGTGCTGAAGATATAATCGATGCAACTTACACGTGGTCCAAAGATGGAGTAACGCTTCCTGAAACTGATTTTGATCTTGAAATTTCCGAGAGTGGCAATTATCAAGTATTAATAGAAATAACCAATGGAGAATGTGGCTTTATTGAAGGTCAGGCTATTGTTACCTATTCAGATAATCCAGTAGCATTTGATGCTAATTTAATACAATGTGATGAAGATGATGTGTTAGATGGGTTTACTCTTTTTAATTTAACAGAAGCCGATGATGATCTAACCGGAGGTGTTCCTGGTTTAAGCACTCAATTTTATTTTTCGCAAAATGAAGCTGAGAATGATATGAATGTTATCCCCAATGTAACATCATACAATAATATTTCCAACCCAGAAATACTTTTCGTAAGAGTTACGAATGACGATACAGGATGTGTTGATTATAGTATATTAACATTAAGTGTAAGCGCTACTCAAATAGATGATTATATTGCACCAGTGGTTTGTGATGAAGCAGCTTCTGCAGATGGTTTGAATACCTTTAACCTTGATGACTTTTCAATCGAAATAAGACTTTTAAATGGTTTAGCAAATGCTATTGAAATTAACTATTTCGAAACTTTAAATGACGCGTTATTAGAACAAAATCAACTGCCGTCTAATTATGAAAACACAATCCCTTATTCTCAAACCATTTATGTACGTGCTGAAAATGACAATGCATGTTATGGTATAAGCGAGGTTATACTTACTATAAAGCCCATTCCTGAATTTGATGAAGACAATACTTTATATTATTGCCTTAATCGTTTTCCAGAATTAATAACATTAGAAAGCGGCCTTATTGTAGAACCAGGTAATAATTATTCTTATTTATGGTCTACAGGAGAAACTACGCCTACAATTCAAGTTAATGAAATTGGAACTTATACTATTGAAGTTTCATTCTTAAGTGGCTGTTCAAGTACAAACACCGTGCTAGTAGAACCTTCAAATATTGCAACAATAGATACTATTTCGATTTTAGATGGAAGTATTGAAAACAATACTGTTACTGTATTTGCATCTGGAGAAGGTAATTATGTCTATGCATTGTTTAATGAAGAAGGATTAGCTATTTACCCCTATCAAGAAAGCAATACGTTTAACAATGTGTTTCCTGGAATATATACTGTTGCAGTAAAAGATGTAAAAAATGATTGCGGTATCCTTGAGTCAACAATTTCTGTTGTTGGTTTCCCTAAGTTTTTCACTCCTAATGGTGATGGCAGTAATGATACATGGAGTGTTTATGGTATAAATAATGAATTTCAACCAAATACAATTATTTATATTCTTGACCGTTATGGCAAGTTATTAAAACAGATTAGCCCTTTAAGCAAAGGATGGGATGGTACTTATAATGGTAATCCATTACCTTCAAGTGATTATTGGTTTTATGTTACACTGCAAGATGGGCGCGTATTTAAAGGGCATTTTAGCTTAAAACGATGACATAAAAAACTGGTTAAGACCAAAAAGAGATAATAAAAATAATCTAACTCATTCTACATCTAGTGATATTTTATTTCAGCAGTATTAATCTTAGCAGTTTTAAAATATGCCTTTAAGTTATTAGAATCAAAAAATATTTAATCTTAAACTAAAAATTAAGGAGGTTTATAAATATGTATTTCACCCTAAGAATATCTATAATTCAGACCTAGTTTACAAAGAATTAATACCTTAACATTAATAATAATAAAAACTACTTTTTTAATTTTTAGGCATAATCTTAGAGACTTTACTCCTAAAGGTATACCATGTAAAAATCAAAACAATAATTTAAGCGGAATAGCGAGATAACAAATATTAAAACTAAAGAAGTAAATAATCCTCTATACAAACCCACAATGCATTTTGATGAAAACCTAAGCTTTTCAAATCTCTCTCTTTATACGAGTTAGGTTTCAAGGCATTAAACATCCAAGAATCAATTATTAAAACCTCATAATTAACTCACAATTAAAATCTCATAATATAATTTTAATTATTTTTGTTAAATGCTAAAAATTTTAGGGTAACATAAATTCAAAAACTTACAAAACTCCTGAAGCTTTAGAAAACATATGAAAAAATTATTAATCCTTTTACTGCCCCTACTCCTACTACTTAAATTAAACGCGCAAAACCAAGCCTCTAATTGGTATTTTGGAGACAATGCTGGATTAAACTTTAATACAGATACTGGAGCCGTTACGCCATTAAACAATAGTGCTTTAGGAACAGTAGAAGGTTGTACAACTATTTCTAATCCAGATGGAGACCTTCTTTTTTATACAGACGGTTCTACCGTTTATAATGCAAATCATGTCCCCATGCAAAATGGCTTAGGCCTTCTAGGAGATGAATCTAGTACACAATCTGCGATAGTTGTTCCTAAACCAAACGATCCTGAGATTTATTATATTTTTACTGTAGGTTCTAGTCAAAATCCAGTTGGTCTACATTATTCTGAGGTAAACATGTCTCTAGATGATGGTTTAGGAGCAATTACTGATATTAAAAACAGTAACCTTTTAAGAGGCTGTGCTGAAAAAATTTCTGCCGTTTTAAAAGACTGTGAATCTGAAACGATATGGTTAATTGCCTTTTCAAACAATACTGGTAGTAATTCTTTTTTCATGAATTCTTTTCATGCTTTTGAAGTTAGTAATACAGGTGTAAATATTAATGCCGTAGTTTCTACTTTAGATTTTGATGTTATTGATTCAAGGGGAAACCTAAAAATATCTCCTAATGGAGAGAAATTAGCTTGTGCCAACTCTGGTGGAGGATTATTTATTGCCGATTTTGATAAGCAAACAGGAATGGCAAGTAATGCGATAACACTAGCCATAACAGGAACCAGTTCTAGTCGTTCTTATAGCGTAGAGTTTTCTCCTAATAATGAATTACTTTATGTAACAGCTTCTAACGATTTTTTTGGTATAGGAAGCGAGGACCCTGCTAATCATAGCTCTACTCTCTTACAATACAATTTAAATGCGCCAGATATCTCCGCAAGTCAAATCATTTTGGACGACAGGCAATTATATAGAGGTAGCTTACAATTAGGACCAAATGGAAAAATATATAGAGCACTTAGCTTTACTTACGACCAAGGAAGTCCATTTTTAGGTGTTATTAACGCTCCTAATGTAATAGGCGTTAATTGTAATTATGAACATGATGGTCTTTTTCTTGGCGGAAATCTTTCAAGACAAGGGCTTCCGCCTTTTATTCAATCTTTTTTTACTGAAAAAATTGATATTATACAAGATGGCACTAATACTTTAAATTTATCGTTATGCGATGGTGAGAGTTATATATTAACAGCTGAAGAAATAACAGATGCCATATATACATGGACTTTAAATGGGGTAACTCTTCCTGAAACCGATTATGATCTTGAGATTTTTGAAAACGGAAATTATCAAGTCCTCATTGAAATAGAAAATGCAACAGAATGTCGCTCTATTGAAGGTCAAGCAATAGTTAGCTATTTAGATAATCCTGAAGCATTAAATGCAACTCTAAAACAATGTGACGAAGATGATCTATTAGATGGACTTACAGTCTTTAATTTAACAGAAGCCAATATCTCTTTAACTGGAGATATCGCGGGTTTAGTTACTAAGTTTTATGCTTCTCAAATTGATGCTGAAAATGATATAAACGAAATACTTAATGTTACGGCATATGATAATAATTCCAATCCTGAAACACTTTATGTGAGGGTTATTAATGAAGAAACAGAGTGTTTTGATATAAGTACACTATTATTAGAAGTCAATTATATTCAAATTGAAGGTGATGCCAATACCGTTTATTATTGCCTTAATAATTACCCTGAAACAATACCAATAGAAAGTAATCTTATTGTTGAACCAAATAACACTTATTCTTATCTATGGTCTACAGGAGAAACTACTCCTACAATTCAAGTTAATGAAATTGACTCTTACACCGTAACTATTACCGATGAAAATAACGGATGTACAAATACAAATACGATTATTGTAGAACCTTCAAATATTGCAACAATAAATGACATTATAATTGCAGATGGTGCTCTAGAAAATAATACTGTTACTATTCAAGCCTCTGGAGAAGGTAATTATGTCTATGCATTGTTTAATGAAGAAGGATTAGCTATTTACCCCTATCAGGAAAGCAATACATTTAGCAATGTATTTCCTGGAATATATACTGTTGCAGTAAGAGATATAAAAAATGATTGCGGTATTGTTGAGTCAACAATTTCTGTTGTTGGTTTCCCTAAGTTTTTCACTCCTAATGGTGATGGCAGTAATGATACATGGAGCGTTTATGGTATAAATAATGAATTTCAACCAAATACAATTATTTATATTCTTGACCGTTATGGCAAGTTATTAAAACAGATCAGCCCTTTAAGTAAAGGATGGGATGGCACATATAATGGTAATCCATTACCTTCAAGTGATTATTGGTTCTATGTTACATTACAAGATGAACGCATATTTAAAGGCCATTTTAGCTTAAAACGATAAACTTATAGTTGCTAATAAGCAAAGGATATTCATTACATTTATAGTTATAATTTGTACATTTAGCAAAGAAATTGTGTTAATGCAGCGTATAATAATAACTCTACTTATTTTTATTTTTGGATTTCCTAGTATTGGAATCTGTCAAGATATTGATTTGTTTGCACAATTTAATGGCCGTTATAATTATACAGCCATTGGAAATACACTTAATTCAGCTGAAAACAACACTACAAGCCTTTGCGAAACATTAATATTACCCGAATCTAATGCCGATTTAAATTTATTACCAAACCAAAATGTTATTGCAGCATATTTATATTGGGCAGGATCCGGACTTGGAGATACAGAAGTTAAATTAAATAACACCTTAATTAATGCAGATGACACTTACATTGTTAACTATTTTCCCAATACAAATACCGAGTTATTTTATTTTTCGTGTTACGCAGATATAACCAATCAAATAATAACCGAAGGCAATACCAACTATAATTTCTCTGAATTAGATATTTCCGATACATTACTCTCCGTACCAGGATACTGCTCTGGTAGCACCAATTTTGCTGGTTGGAGTATCTATGTTATTTATGAGGACACAGCTTTACCTTTAAACCAAGTTAATCTTTTTCAAGGCCTGGAAATTATAAACAGAAATGTTCAGGAAAAAGTAATTATACTAGATAATATTAATGTTTTAGATAATGACGATGCTAAGATTGGTTTTTTAGCATGGGAAGGTGACAATTCTTTAAACTTTGGAGAAAGCATATCTATTAATGGAAATGTTTTATCTAATCCTCCTTTAAACCTTCCTAACAATGCTTTTAATGGGACTAATTCTTTTACAGGTGCAACAAATTTTTATAATGGTGATCTAGATTTTTATAGTATCGAAAACAATATTGGTATTGGTGATACACAAGTAGAAATTAAATTAACTACTGGTGCAATAGATCCTAATTCTGGTAACCTTAGAGCAGATTTAATTATCTTAAATAATATCATTACTGTTTTAAATAGCCAATTACCAGATGCCACACCATCTATAAATTCAATTTCTAATGATTGCGGGAGTAGAACTATGAATATTAACTATACCGTATTTAATTTAAACAGTACAGATTTTCTTCCAGCTAATACTTCTATTGCTTTTTATATCGATGGGGAGCTTATAGGTCAAGAACAAACGCAAAATAACATTCCAATTAATGGTTCTGAAATTGGAATTATTGCAATTACACTTCCTGATACTATTACGGATAATGATTTTATTTTAGAAATGGTTGTTGATGATGATGGCATGGGCAATGGAACTGTTGTTGAAATTATTGAAACCAATAACTCTGATCTTGAACGAGCAAATTTAATTCCATTACCAGAAATAATAGATTTAGATGAGTTACTAGCATGTGATATAGGTTTTAATTCAGCCACATTTGATTTAACACTAGCACTTACACAAATCCAAAATTATTCTAATTTTAAATTTTACAATACTATTGAGGATTTGCAAAATGATTTTGATGAGATTTTAAACCCAGAAGTATTTGAATCCCAAAATACTCCTAAATCTGTTTTTATAAAAGCAGATTCTTCAATCTGTTTTGATATTTTTAGACTACCATTAACAACAGAGAATTGTCCTCCAATTGTCCCCCAAGGTTTTTCTCCCAACAACGATGGATTCAACGATTTCTTTAAAATACAAGGACTATATACCATTTTTGAAAAACACGAGCTATTCATCTATAATAGATATGGTACACTCATTTTTAAAGGAAATGATGAATTAAAGTGGTTTGGCCTATCTAACAGAGGCTTAACCAACCAAGGTGATTTAATTCCTGTTGGAACTTATTTCTATGTTTTAGAGCTTAATGATGATAATTACGATACACCGCTCACTGGTTGGGTTTATGTAAATTATTAATAATTTATGTGTTTCATCGATTTTTTTTGCATTTAATCATATAAAATACTATTTTCATACCTGAAACCCAAATCATTAACCCCACCATCGAACCTAACCTAAAAGTATGTTTATCCCTTCATTCAAAAAAATACAGGTAGTATTAGTTATTCTATTAGCTACAATAACTACTCAAGCCCAGCAAATAACAACAGACGATTCTATTACACCACAACAACTTATAGAAAACAATTTAGTTTTAGGTTGTGTAGAAGTCTCAAATATTGCTTCACCATATAACGGTCAAGGCGATAATATTAGAAGTTTTGGTTATTTTGAAAGAGCAGGCTCCAATTTCCCATTCGAAAACGGTATTATATTAACCACTGGTAGTGTAAGCTCAGCTGGCAACACACTAGACACCGACCCTTTAGATGAAGGTACGGAAAATTCCTGGCCAACCGATCCTGATATTGCATCCGAATTAGGACTATTAGATACACACAATGCAACGACTATAGAGTTTGATTTCATTTCTGGTTCAGATACTGTAAATTTTAATTATATATTGGCTTCAGAAGAATATTTTAGCACTTTCCCTTGTGATTATTCTGATGCATTTGCATTTTTAATAAGAGAAGCATCTTCTACTGGCCCATATACAAATATTGCAATAATACCTGGCACTACAATTCCTGTTAATACTACAACTGTACATGATGAAATTGTAGGTTTCTGCCCGGCGGAAAATGAAGACTATTTTGAAGGCTATAATTTAGGAGACACCAATTATAATGGTCGTACTACTGTTATGACAGCGACAACTACTATAATTCCTGATGTACAATATCATATAAAACTAATAATAGCAGATTTTGATGATTCCAATGCAGATTCAGCTGTATTTATAGAAGGAAACAGTTTTTCAACAGACATTTCATTAGGAGACGATATATCTACTTGCGACGCTTCTGTTACATTAAGTGCTGTTACAAACAACCCTGGTGCTGTATACGAATGGTATCGAGATGATGTCCTTATTCCTTTAGAAGCTAGTGATGTTTTAAATACAAACACCTCAGGAACTTATCGTGTTGTAATTTCTGTGCCTTTAAATGGCACAACATGTGAATCTGATGATGAAGTCGAGGTTATACTTAGTTCTATACAAACTCAACCCGGTTTAATGGATTTTGAAATTTGTGATGATGTTAGTAATGATGGTACAGAATCTTTCGATTTAACAACTGTAGATGCAGAATTTATTGGAACACTTCCTGTTTCTACGTATTCGATTAGTTATCATTTAACAGAACCACAAGCTGTAAATAATATGAGCCCGTTTACTATTTTTCAAAATACTACAAGTCCGCAAATTGTATTTGCTAGAGCAGAAGATACTGTTTCCGGCTGTGTTTATGTTGCGCCTATTTCCTTAATAGTAAATCCATTTCCTATTATTAGTGCGCCAGCTAACCCAATAGAAGCTTGTGATAATGATGGTGCAATATTATCTAACACAGATGATGAAATTACTGGCGGAAATCCTAATTATAGTGTAACCTATCATACCTCGCAAGCAGATGCAGATTCAGGAAACAATCCTTTGGCATCTCCATATAATCCTGCAACTGCTTCTGAACAATTATTTATAAGAATAAGAGATATTAATTCTGGCTGTTCTACAACAACCACTGCAACAATAAATGTATCTCAAAGTCCAACTTTGAACCCAGAATTACAAGAAATAGATGCTTGCGAACAAGATGATGATGGTTTTGAAATATTTGATATCACTAGTGTTATCGACGATATTCTTCAAGGAATTACTAATGTTACCGTAACGTATCATGAATCTCAAGATGATGCAAATAATAATATTAACCCAATAGCAGATCCAACAAGCTATCTTAACACACAAGGTTTTGTTCAACTAGTATATGTAAGGGTTGAAAGTAATACATCATCTTGTTTTAGTGTTGTTCCTATCGAACTACATACAGATTTATTACAAACGGCAACGAACTTAGGCCCTTTCTTTTTTGAATGTGATACAGCACCAGATGATGGTTTTGCCGATTTTAACTTAAGCGTTATTGAAGGTGCTATTTTAAATGGCGTTGAAGATACTAACGTTATATTTTATCAAACTGAAGATGACCAAACAAACGAAGTCTTTCCTTTAGATGAAACTGTTTTGTACTCTCCTATTACGGATGATGAACTTGAATTATTTATCACACTGGTAAGTCCTACTTGTGAACATAAAGACAGTATAACACTTGTAGTAAACCCATCAGTTACTGTTGCAGCGACAACTAATGTTTCTTTTTGCGATAGTGATGATGACCAAACTACAAGTATAGATTTATCAACTTTCAATACCCTAATGGCTGGAACTAATACAAACCCAATTGTTCAATATTATGAAAGTTTAGCAAATGCTCAATCTGCTATTGATGAGTTACTTCCAATTTATGAAAACACTTCAGACCCTGCTATATTATACGTTCGCGTAATAAACGCTACTACTGGATGCTATGATATAGGCGAATTAATTATTGATATTTTACCTGCTCCTACAGTAACAACACCTTCTGCTTTCATTATTTGTGATGATGATCAAGATGGGTTTTCAATCATTAACTTAGAAGACAAAATTGGAGAAATCGTTACAAGTACTACTAATCTAAATATTACTTTTCATCTAACTGAACTCCAAGCAAACGATGAAAGCGATTTCATAATAGATCCTACAAATTTTAATATAAATACAACTACAGTTTACGTTAGAATCGAAAATAACACTACAGGTTGTTATGCCGTTATACCCCAAGAAATAATAATAAATACATTACCAAATTTCCCAACAGATATAACAGATTTCATAAGATGTGAGACTGATGGAGATCAAACTGCTGAATTTATCTTTGAAGAAAAAGATTTAGAAATTCTTAATGGCCAAACTGGCAAAGAAGTTCTTTATTTTGAAACAGAAATAGATGCCATGTCTGGAACAGCTGTTCCTATAGACAAAACGGCTCCATACATTTATACCAATATGACACCAGCAAGGATAATTTATGCTCGTGTACAGAATCTTACCGACTCTAATTGCTTTGGTACGGATTCATTTGCTTTGGAAGTAGGTGCAGTACCCGTTTTCACATTACCTAGTGACTTAGATTCTTGTGACGACATTTCGAATGATGGCTTTCACACCTTCGACTTAAATGAACAAGTTGATGATATTATAGATGGAAGAACTGGATTAGATGTTCAATTTTATCTTACCGAAGACAATGCTGAAACTCAAACAGATCCAATTTTAGATTTAAATTTCACTAATACTGTAAATCCTCAAGAATTATTTGCAGTAATAGATAATGGTACGTTCTGTAAAGGCATCGCTTCTTTCGAACTAAATGTTATTCAAGTTCCAATAGTGTTTCAATCTAGTGCGACAATAGAAGATTGTGACACGAACTTAGATGGTTTCATTAGTTTTGATTTAACAACTAGAGAAGCAGGTATATTAGGTACAAGACCAGGTCTTGTAGAAATCATATACTATGCAAATTTATTAGATTTAGAAACAGAAACGAATTCTATTCCTAACCCAGCTAATTATACAAACGTAGAGAACCCACAAACGGTATATATGCATGTTGAAAATACAACATCAGAATGTGCTATAGCTGTTCCTATAGAATTAATAATAAATCTTCCACCAAGAATTCCGGCAATAACGACATTCAACGTTTGTGAAAATAATGCAAATGCTTATGATTTATTAGAAACAATAGATCTTTTAACTGATGGGCAAATTGATGCTATCATAACATTTCATGCGAATGCTATTGATGCGGATTTAGCTCAAGCACCTCTTAATACGGATTATACTTATACCTCAAATAATGACACTATTTTTGTGCGTTCAGAGTTTAGTGATACAGGATGTTACTTAACAAGTTCTTTTACTTTAAGAGTAAACCCATCTCCAGCAACAGCTACTATAATTAATTTAGAAGCCTGTGATGATGATTATGACGGGTTATTAATATTCGATATTTCAGTACAAACTAGCCGAATACTTGGAGGCTTAAACCCAAATAATCATACAGTTACTTACTATAATGAATTAAATGATGCTATTGATAATGTAAACGCATTAACAAACTTAGTTGTCGAATCTGAAGATGACCAAACTTATTATATTAGAGTTGAAAACAATGCCACTAATTGTTTTACAACGGCATCATTCTCTACTATTATTCATAGAAAACCAGAAGTAGATATTACAGATCAAATTGTGTGCTTAGATAATTTACCCTTAACTGTTACTGCTAATACAAATATAACTACAGACACTTATTTATGGTCTACAGGAGAAACGACACCAAGTATAGATATAGATACAATTGGTTCTTATTCGGTAACTGTAACAAGCATTAATAATTGTACAACACCATCGACATTTAATGTAAGTGAATCTGAAAGAGCAACTATTGAATTCACAGAAACTGTAGATTTTGCAAACCCTAATACGCTTACTATTGATGTTAGCGGAATTGGAAACTATTTATACCAATTTAATGATGGTGAACCACAAACCTCAAACTTTTTTGATAATGTTCCTATAGGTCCGCATACCATAACAGTAATAGACTTAAATGGCTGTAATTCTGTATCTAAAGAAATTATTATTATAGATGCACCTAAGTTTTTTACTCCAAATGGAGATGGTCATTTCGATACATGGCATATTACAGGTGTTGAACAATTAGAAGGCACAGTGGTAATGATATATGATCGCCATGGTAAGCTAATTAAAACCTTAGGTCACAATACTCAAGGGTGGGATGGTACATATAATGGGTATGAGATGCCTGCTTCAGATTATTGGTTTCTAGCCAAAGTTGTTAAAGGAGATATAAATTTTGAAGTAAAAAAGCATTTTTCTTTGAGAAGATAAAGTCATCCTATTTGGTAAACTTATGCATACTGAACGTCTTTTTATGTGCTTGATCCTACAAACAATTCATTTTAACATTTTTTTTATATTTTTACCTAAATATAAATTAATTACCGTTGAAAAAGAAGTATTCTCCCTTTGTCTTTATTCTATTTTTATTTGTATCCTTACTTCAAGCCCAAGTTCCCGCTATAGAACGTGAAGCATTAATATCTTTATATAATGCCACTAACGGAGATACATGGAATACGAATACCAATTGGAATACTGCTGCTCCAGTAAATACATGGTTTGGAGTTACTGTAGTTGGAGGAAATGTAACAGCATTAGATCTTAATAATACGAATGATCTTGCTGGCTCTAATAATCTTACTGGAGCTATACCAGACGAAATAGGAAATTTACAATCGTTAACGCTATTAGATCTTTCGTATGGCAACTTAACAGGAAATATTCCTAATACACTACTTAATTGTACTAATTTAGAATCTCTTTATTTACATTCTAATAACTTAGAAGGAGCAGTTCCTAATTTTTCTGCACTTACTAATTTTAATAATTTTTTAATTGAAAACAATCGTTTTCAATTTGGAGATTTTGAAACAGAATTCAATAACTACAATACAACATTAGATAGTTTTAGCGTTTCACCTCAAGCTAAAGTAGATCTAGAAGAAACTATTTCTGTTTGTGGTGGTATGAGAATTAATATGAGTACTACAGTTAGTGGTTTAGAAAACACCTATCAATGGTACAAAGGAGTTTATCCTAATGGATTAATATTGCCAGGAAAAAACGATTCAGACTTAACGTTTAACTTTGGGAACATGACCAATGCTGGGAACTATTATTGTTTAATTAAAAATAATACCGTTACCAATTTAACCTTAGTGAGAAATCAAATAACCGTTGAGGTTTCGAATAATGATGTATTTCCAGGTGTTGTCACTTTTGGGCTTTTTACTTGCGATGAAAATGATGACGGCATAGTTCCTTTTTTTAATTTTAATACAATACACTTACCCGTTATTGAATCTCAAGCTGGAAGTGGACAAGAAAATATTGAGTTTGATTATTTTGAACCAGATGGTACTCCCGTCGATTTTTCTATCGTCCCTTATATTAATACCACACCTTACATTCAAACAATAATTGTAAGAATAAGCAGTACTGTATCCGATTGCTATGCAGAAACTTCTTTTGATTTAAAAATAGGCAATACTATAAATCCTGAAGATCAAGTAGCTTGTGATAGCTACGTTTTACCACCACGCACATTTGGAGAGTATTACACAGGTCCCAATAGTACAGGAACCTTATTAAATCCAGGACACGTTATTACCAGTTCTCAAACTATTTACGTGTGGGATCGTGATTCTTGTGTAAGAAGAGAAAGCTTTGAGGTTACGATCTATGATAGCCCCGTTCTAGATCCAGTTATAGACCAAGAAGCATGTACAAGTTTTGAGCTCCCTATACTAACCGTAGGTGATTACTTTAGTGAACCCAATGGTACAGGAACATCTTTAAACGCAGGAGATGTAATTACGACACCTCAAACCATATACATTTATGCTGAAACACAAACAAATCCCAATTGCGTATCTGAAATTAGTTTCGATGTCTCATTTACAACCGAGCCCAATGTAGATATCATTGCCGACCAAATTGTTTGTAGCAGCTATATTTTACCCATTTTAACTAATGGAAATTATTTTACGGGTGCGAATGGTACAGGAAATACATTAAATGCTGGAGATATCATAACAGTGTCGCAAACCATCTATATATATAATGAAAGTGGTGTAGCACCAGATATATGCTCTGCCGAAACTAACTTTAATGTTACTATTAATAACATTCCTGATGTTGATTCTATAACCAATAGAGAAGCCTGTAATAGTTTTAATTTACCAACATTAACTAATGGTAATTATTTCACAGAACCTAATGGAGCTGGAACACAATTAAATTCAGGAGATACCATAGGAACATCACAAACGATATATATTTATGCTGAAACCGGTATAGCACCAAACCTGTGCTCTGCTGAAAGCAACTTTGATGTAACAATTATAACAGCTCCAGATATTGATATTATTGTAGATCAAGTAACTTGCGATAGTTATACTTTACCAGTGATAACTAATGGGAACTACTTTACAGAAATAAATGGAACAGGTAATCCGTTAAATGCTGGAGACACCATAACAACCTCTCAAACGGTATATATTTATGCTGAAGTTGGAACAGCTCCAAATACATGTTCAGTAGAAAGTAATTTTACAGTTACTATTAATGAAACTCCCAATGTAGATAACCTTGCAAACGTAGTTGCTTGTAATAGCTATACGCTATTACCTTTAACCATAGGGAACTATTTTACAGCAACTAATGGAGGTGGAACACAACTTTTAGCAGGAGACTTAGTAACAACATCTCAAACGATATATATTTTCGCAGAATCAGGAATAGGAACTAATTTGTGTTCAGGTGAAAGTAATTTTGACATCACTATAAATACGGCACCAAATGTTGATGTTATAGCAGACCAAATAACCTGTGATGATTATACATTATTACCATTAACTTCAGGAAACTATTTTACAGCAATTAATGGAGGAGGAACACAACTTTTAGCAGGAGATTTAATAACAACATCTCAAACTATCTATATCTATGCTGAGACTGGAATAGCTCCAAATGCTTGCTATACAGAAAGTAATTTCTCTATCACTATTAATAATACTCCCATTGTAGATACATTACCAAATGTTACTACCTGCGGTAATTACACACTTCCTACACTAACAAATGGAAACTATTTTACTGGTACTAACGGCACTGGTAATTCATTAAATGAAGGAGACCTTATTTCATCCTCTCAAACTATTTTTATTTATGCTGAAGCTCCTAATTCACCAGACTGTAACGCTGAAACCAGTTTTACAATTACAATAAATGAACAGCCAATTGTAGACGAATTAGATGGTGTTACAAGTTGTGACAGTTATACTCTACAACCTTTAAATAATGGAAATTATTATACCGAAGCAAATGGGAATGGAACAACTCTTAATGCCGGAGAGATCATAACGACTTCTCAAACTGTATATATCTTTACTCAAACTGGTATCGCTCCAAATACTTGCCTAGCTGAAAGTGATTTTACAATTAATATTGTTCCTACTGAAACTTTCGAATTAACAGAAGACAACCTTACTCTAGTAGATCAAGATGTTACCGTTACCATAAATTCTAATCAAAACTTAGAATATGCTGTAGATAATGCCCCTTTCCAGACTAGTAATGTCTTCTTTAATCTTTCTGAAGGGCTGCATACCATTACAGTAAGAACTGAAGGTGGTTGTTTCGAAGAATCAATTACATTTATTATCAAAGTAAAAAAATTCATCATCCCTAAATTCCTTACTCCTAATGGAGACGGATTTAAAGATTCATGGACAGTTATTGATACAGAGAATAGAATAAAAAACATCTATATTTTTGATCGTTATGGAAAACTTATAAAAACACTTACGCCGTCATCGAACTTCTCTTGGGATGGTACTTATAATGGAAAACAGCTACCAACAAGTGACTATTGGTATACCATACAACTTAAGGATAATAAAATTTTCAAAGGTCATTTCGCTTTAAAAAGATAAATTTACGAATACCATTCTTTAATGGAATAATTCTATTAATTTTACAACATGCGTTTTAAAATAGAATCAGAATTTAGTCCAACTGGAGATCAACCTTCAGCTATAAAACAACTAGTCGAAGGATTAAATACAAATGAAAAGTATCAAACATTATTAGGAGTAACTGGTTCAGGAAAAACGTTTACTGTTGCAAATGTAATAGAAGAAACACAACGACCAACTTTAGTTTTAGCTCATAATAAAACGTTAGCTGCACAATTGTATTCAGAATTTAAACAATTCTTTCCTACCAATGCCGTAGAGTATTTTGTGTCTTATTATGATTATTACCAACCAGAAGCTTATATACCCACCTCTGGTGTTTATATTGAAAAAGATCTCTCTATAAATGAAGAGATCGAAAAAATGCGTTTAAGTACAACTTCTTCATTACTCTCAGGAAGAAGAGATGTTATAGTCGTTGCCTCTGTATCTTGTCTATATGGTATTGGTAATCCTATTGAATTTCAAAAAAATGTAATTTCTATTAAACGTGATCAAGAAATATCACGTACAGAATTACTCCATCAATTAGTACAAAGTTTATATTCAAGAACAGAAGCCGATTTTAAACATGGTAATTTTAGAATAAAAGGAGATACTGTAGATATTTTTCCGAGTTATGCAGATGATGCTTTTAGAATTCACTTTTTTGGAGATGAAATAGAAGATATTGAACAGTTTAATATTCAAACCAATCAAGTCATAGAAAAATATGATCGCCTAAATATATATCCTGCTAATATGTTTGTGACTTCACCAGATATCTTACAAGCTGCGATTAAAGGTATTCAAGACGATTTAGTAAAACAACACGATTACTTCAAAGAAATAGGAAAACATTTAGAAGCTAAAAGACTTAAAGAACGTACAGAGTTTGATCTAGAAATGATAAGAGAATTAGGATACTGCTCTGGGATAGAAAATTATTCTCGTTATTTAGATGGTAGGCAACCTGGAACGCGTCCTTTCTGCTTATTAGATTATTTTCCAGATGATTTCTTAATGGTAATCGATGAAAGCCATGTTACTATTTCTCAAGTACATGCTATGTATGGTGGAGACAGAAGCCGCAAAGAGAATTTAGTAGAATATGGATTTAGATTACCCGCAGCGATGGATAATAGGCCTTTAAAGTTTGAAGAATTTGAAGCTTTACAAAATCAAGTGTTATATGTTAGTGCTACTCCAGCCGATTATGAATTACAAAAAACTGATGGCGTTTATGTAGAGCAAGTTATTAGACCTACTGGGCTTCTAGATCCTATTATTGAAGTAAGACCAAGCCTGAACCAAATAGATGATCTAATTGAAGAAATTCAACAACGTGTAGAAAAAGATGAGCGCACATTAGTGACCACCCTTACAAAAAGAATGGCAGAAGAGCTAACCAAGTACTTATCTAGAATAGACATAAGAGTCCGTTATATTCATAGTGATGTAGATACCTTAGAACGTGTCGAAATTATGCAAGATTTAAGAAAAGGTGTTTTTGATGTTTTAGTAGGTGTTAATTTACTCCGTGAAGGATTAGATTTACCTGAGGTTTCTCTAGTTGCAATATTAGATGCTGACAAAGAAGGTTTTCTACGATCTGCCAGATCATTAACTCAAACTGTAGGTAGAGCTGCAAGAAATTTAAACGGAAAAGCCATAATGTATGCCGATAAAATTACTAAAAGCATGCAAAAAACGATAGATGAAACTGAATATAGACGCCAAAGACAGATCGATTACAATACAAAAAACAATATTACTCCTAAAGCCTTAAATAAAAGTTTAGATAGTGTATTAAGTAAAAACTCGGTGAGTACTTATAGTTATGAGTTGGAAGCAGCAAGAGCAGCTGAACCAGAAAGTGAATACTTAACCAAACCTCAGCTTGAAAAAAATATCAGGGAAAAACGAAAACTTATGGAAAGTGCAGCCAAAGCTTTAGACTTTATTGTGGCTGCAAAATTAAGAGATGAGATAAAAGCTTATCAAAACAAACTTGAGAAGTTGAAAGCTTAAGGTAAAATATTCTATTTTTAATTATATTGTAC
Organism: uncultured Flavobacteriaceae bacterium; assembly: GCA_937959395.1. Lineage (GTDB taxonomy): Bacteria > Bacteroidota > Bacteroidia > Flavobacteriales > Flavobacteriaceae > JAHDGB01. The sequence goes on from CALGLR010000006.1 coordinate 48,588, forward strand.
TTTAAATATATCTATAAGTACATCTGGTGGAACCATTCTATTAGGAAAACCTTCCATTAAATATAATACTTTAGTGATAGACTCATGACTTAACCCCATTCTCAAACCAAAGTTATAAATCTTAATAACTTCTTTTCTTGTGATAACAAAATCTTCATTCATTAGTAAAACTAATCTATGAAACTGAATAACCCGTTCACTATGAGATTTTAAGTGTTTATAATTAATTGGATGTTGTATCAAATAATCAAAATCTTCTCTAGATATATCAAGCTGTTCGGCAACTCCAAGTAAGAAGTTATACTCTACAACTCCTTCTATTTCATCATTCTTAGCATATGCTATCATTTCAGATAGTAAGCTTATTTTTTCTACTCTGTTAGACATAACAAATTATGTTTGTGCGTGTTTAGTTTAGTCCTGTAAAGTTAAGCAGAAATGCCTATTTATCGTCGTTTATATCGTGTATCTCGTCGAAAATTGACTAGATTTACATCGTATTTTAAGGTATTTTAACATCTTTTTTTTTTTTAAAACATATAAAACACTAATAACCAAATAGTTAACAATGACTAATAACGATATATTCAAAAAGCTAAGAGTCGCTCATAAGCTAAGGGATGATGACATTATAAAAATACTAGAACTTGTCGATCTTAGAGTGTCTAAAAGTGAGTTAGGGGCATTCTTTAGGAAAGAAGATCATCCTAACTATGTAGAATGTGGAGATCAGATTTTAAGAAATTTTTTAAATGGTCTTATTATCCATTTACGCGGACCAATGCCTCCTAAAGAAGCTAAAAAACATTCCAATGTAGATAAAGAACCATCAAAAAGAAAAGTAAACACAAAGAAAAAGAGCAATAATTAATAGTTACTGCTCTATTAAATTCTTTATATAATAAATAGTTTATTTAATAATAAACTTTAATGGTACTTGATATGTGACCTTGCTAGTTAATTTTGTAGACATAACATGATAATTCAATCTACTCTTTATAAAATTATCTAATGTTTCGTTATCGGTGTCCACTTTCAAAACAATAATTTCATTGTCACTATTGGTCACAAAAGTAATTTTTGCGCTCAATTCATTTTCAATTGTAAAGCCTGGTTTTACCAATAATTGTGAAATTTCTTTAGAAATTGGAGAAGGTGTTTTGGTACTTGGATCATTAGAAGCAACTAATACATTTGATAAAGCGATCGCCAAAACGATTAATAACGTTTTAATAGAATTCATAGGTTTGGGGTTTAATATTTATTATTTAAATTTAAATTATTTTTAAATTCGAGTGCAAACATACAACTAATTGACATGCAAATAATTAATATTATGTGAATAATTACATTTTTACGAATTTGATAAAAAATTAATATTTTTTTTAAGCATTTACACTTAAAGGCATACGAAAAACACGAAATCTACTTATTAGATATTCCTTTCCAATTAAAATTTCTATTTTTTATTTCTATTCGCATCTAATAAACTTATTTTGATTTAGTTAAATAATACAGTAATTAAGACTATAAAACTGCAACTACATAATTATAATTTATCTCTTTAAGATCTATAACGAAATTTTCATTTATACTTATTTAAAAATAAGCACAAAAAAAGAGCAATAATTATTGCTCTTTTTTATTTAGATATTATTCATTGTTTACTTAACAACTACTTTTACTGGTAGTTGGTAAGTTCTATTACTAGTCAATTTTGTAGACATTACATGATAATTTAATCTTGCCTTAATAAATTTATCTAATAAAACATTATCGGTATCTACTTTTAAGACTACAATTTCATTGTTTTTATTAGAAACAAAAGTAATTTTAGCTTGTAAATTGTTTTTAACTTCAAAACTTGGTTTTACCAACAATGAAGTAATTTCTTTAGCAATTAAAGAAGATTCTTTTTTTGTTAAAGGGTTTTCTTTAATAGGATCATTACTAGCAGACACGACATTAGTTAAAGTGATCGCTAAAACGATTAATAAAGTTTTGATTGTTTTCATAATTTAATTTCTAAGTTTGATTATTGAATGCTATAATTTGTTTTTTTATCGAGTGCAAAAGTAGTTCTAAAAGCACTTACAAATGTTAAGTGTCTGTTAATAAAGTATTAAGAGCATGCTTTTTCAACACCCGCTAATTAATTAACATTTTTAATAAATATTTCTCTTTTCTTACAGTAAAAAATTAAAGAGTCATTTAACAACTCTAATTAATAATAACATAATGTAATCGCATAATACTGATTTTCAACAAAAAAGAGTGGCAACAAGGCCACTCTTTATCTAATATTACACTATTTAATGCTTACTTAATCTTAATAGAAATAGGAACTCCATACTTTTTTTCAGAATCCAATTTTAAATCTAACTTATTATAATTAAGTCTACTCTTAATGTAGTTTTCAATAGTTTCATCATCTGTCTTTACACTTAATACCACTATTTCATTCTCTTTATTTAGTGTGAAAGTAACAAAAGCAGTTAATTCTTTTTCAATTGAAAAGGTTGGTTTTTCTAATAAACGAGAAATTTGTTTAGCAACTTCTGCTGATTCTATTTTAGAAGAAGGCCTTTTAGTTTTAATTGGATCTGTACTAGCTGATAATGTCGATGTAAATGCAATAACAAATACTAATAATGCGATTTTAATTGTTTTCATAATGTTTGATTTTTTGATTGATATATACTTAATAGACTGTAAATATTTTAAACTGTTACACCTTCAATGACGATTTAACAACTTTTAACAACCTGGTTATTAATTCATTTCAAAATTAAACACAAAAAAAGAGTAGTGTGTTACACTACTCTTAATAAATATGAATCTTTAAGTAACTTTTACGTTACTAATGTTAAATTAATTTAAAACAGCTTGTACTTTATCTGCTGCTTCTTGAAATTGAACCGCACTTTGAACATCTAAACCTGAGCTATCAATTAGTTTTTTTGCTATATCTGCATTTGTTCCTTGTAAACGTACAATAATTGGAACTTTAATAGCATCTCCCATATTCTTATAAGCATCTACAATACCTTGGGCTACTCTATCACAACGAACAATACCTCCAAATATATTAATAAGAATTGCTTTAACTTCTGGGTCTTTTAATATAATTCTAAAAGCAGCTTCTACACGAGCAGCATCAGCTGTACCTCCAACATCTAGGAAATTTGCTGGTTCTCCTCCTGCTTGCTTAATTAAATCCATAGTTGCCATTGCTAAACCAGCACCGTTAACCATACATCCTACATTACCTTCTAAATCAACGTAGTTTAACCCTAATTCTCCTGCTTCTACTTCAATAGCGCTCTCTTCTCTTAAATCTCTTAATGCAGCTAAATCTTTATGTCTAAATAATGCGTTATCATCAATCGATACTTTTGCATCAACGGCCATTATTTTATTATCACTTGTTTTTAATACCGGATTGATTTCAAATAAAGAAGAATCAGATTTTACGTAAGCCGTATATAATGCTGTTACGAATTTTGTCATCTCTTTAAAGGCTAATCCAGATAATCCTAAATTAAAAGCTACTCGACGTGCTTGAAAAGGTAATAAACCTGTTGCAGGATCTACTTCTTCAGTAAAGATTAAATGAGGTGTTTCTTCAGCAACCGTTTCTATGTCCATTCCACCTTCAGTAGAATACATAATCATATTACGACCTGTACCTCTATTTAATAAAACAGAAACATAAAATTCACTTGTTTCAGTCTCACCTGGATAATAAACATCCTCAGTAACTAAAACTTGATGAACACGCTTACCTTCAGCTGAAGTTTGAGGTGTCACTAAATCCATTCCTATTATTTGTCCTGTAATCGTTTCTACCTCTTCTAAACTTTTGGCTAGCTTAACCCCTCCTCCTTTTCCACGTCCACCTGCGTGTACCTGTGCTTTTATAACATGCCAACCTGTTCCAGTTTCTTCTGTTAGTTTCTTTGCTGCAGCTACTGCTTCTTTTGCATTTTGAGCTACTATACCGCGTTGAATACGTACGCCAAAACTGCTTAATAATTCTTTTCCTTGATATTCGTGTAAATTCATCTGTTGAAAATAAAATTTTAGAGTCACAAAAGTAAATAATCACAATTACTTACCCTAATATTTAATTATGAAAAAAATACATCTTAAAATTAATAGTATTATTATTTGTTAAATAATTAACAAAATGTTTAAAATATGTAATATTATAAATTTGATAGCTCATATATATTTTTTTAGAAATATCTTTGCACAAATTTTATTACAAATGAACAATAAAACCTTATTACAAATTGCGAAAGACTTTGGTAGTCCAGTCTATGTGTATAACTCTGAAATAATTACAAATCAATATAAACGTTTAACATCTGCATTTAATAAGGTTAAACAAGTTAAAATAAATTATGCGGTTAAAGCACTCTCTAATATTTCTATTTTAAAATTAATGAAAACTTTGGGAGCTGGTCTGGATACCGTTTCCATTCAAGAAGTAAAATTAGGATTAGCAGCGGGTTTTCCAGCCGATAAAATAATTTTCACGCCTAATGGTGTGTCTTTAGAAGAAATTGAAGCTGTTGCCAAACTGGGCGCTAAAATTAATATAGATAATTTATCTATACTAGAACAGTTTGGAACGCGTCATCCTAATGTACCTGTTTGTATACGTATAAATCCCCATGTAATGGCTGGAGGGAATACAAACATTTCTGTAGGACATATTGATAGTAAATTTGGAATTTCAATTCATCAAATTCCTCACATATTACGCATTGTAGAGAATACAAACATGACAATTAACGGCATTCACATGCATACTGGTAGTGATATTTTAGACATTGATGTATTTCTTTACGCTAGCGAAATATTATTTGACACTGCTAAAAACTTTAAGAATTTAGATTTTATAGACTTTGGGTCTGGCTTTAAAGTACCTTATAAAACTGGGGATATTGAAACTAATATTGAAGAGTTTGGAGAAAAATTAACGTCTAGATTTAATACGTTTTGTAAAAACTACGGTAAAGAATTAACACTGGCTTTTGAACCTGGAAAGTTCCTAGTTAGCGAAGCTGGTCAATTTTTAGTAGAAGTAAATGTTGTTAAACAAACCACTTCTACCGTTTTTGCTCAAGTAGATTCTGGTTTTAATCATTTAATTCGTCCGATGTTATATGGGTCGCAACATGAAATAGAAAATATTTCAAACCCAAGCGGTCGAGAACGTTTCTATTCGGTTGTAGGTTACATTTGTGAGACCGATACCTTTGCTAATAATCGCCGCATAAATGAAATAAATGAAGGCGATATTTTAGCATTTAAAAATGCTGGAGCTTATTGTTATTCTATGGCTAGTAATTATAATTCGCGTTACAGACCAGCTGAAGTACTTTGGCATGAGGGTGAAGCTCATTTAATTCGTAAACGTGAAACTTTTGATGATATATTAAAAAATCAAGTAGAGGTTAACTTTACTAAGAAAGTAGAGGTTAGTTAGATTTATCTATTACAATAATATAACACCTAATCATCATGTTTTGATTAGGTGTTTTTTGTAGGAATAATTCTTTCAATTTATATGACAGTATATTCTTTACAAAATGTGAATTATTTAATCTTTTTAATCAATTGAAGTGTTATTTTTGTGTTTCTTAGTTTCACTACTCGGATAATAAAAAGACAGAAATTCTGTAAAAGGCATTTTTATAGCAAATAGAAGGAAGTTTAAACAACTTCAATCATTTAATTCTATAATTATAATAGGAGTCATAAAAATTCACAATATATTGAAGCGATTTTAAACTTTTTATGGTCTTTGTAACTGATATGAAACAAAAGTTTGAACCATTTCTTAAGAAAAAAATAAATTAAAAATGAATTTTACGAACCCTTTAGTTTATGGAGTGCCTTGCTTTCTTGGTCTTATCCTAGTGGAACTAACTTATAGCAAGCATAATAAAAAAGACAAAAAAGAACTTTACAACTGGAAAGATCTTGCTTCGAGTTTAACCATGGGTGTAGGGTCTGCAGTTTTGGCTCCACTAACAAAAACGATCGCTGCAATTGTACTTTTTAACTATGTCTATGAAGTATTTAATCCTGAGATTGAAGGAATCCGAACTAATATTATGGGTTGGAAATCTTTTGGATACGCTTGGTATATTTGGCTAATTTGTCAGTTGTTAGATGATTTTAGTTACTATTGGTTTCATCGCCAAAATCACAACATAAGATTGTTATGGGCCGCTCACGTCGTACACCATTCATCAGATAATTTTAATTTAGGAACTGCAGTAAGAAATGGGTGGTTTACAATTTTATACAAACCATTTTTCTATATGTGGATTCCAGCAATTGGTTTCCCTCCAGAAATGCTTGTCGTTTGTTTAGGAATAGAAGCACTATGGCAATTTCAGTTACATAGTGTATATGTCCCAAAAATGGGGATTATTGAAAAAATATTTAATACCCATACCATGCACCAAGTACATCACTCACAAAATATTGAGTATATGGATAAAAATCATGGTGGGTTTTTAAACATTTTCGATAAACTATTTGGCACCTGGAAGGAACTCGATGAGAATATAGAAATTAAATACGGGGTTACTCATCCTCCAAATTCTTTTAATCCTTTAGTTATTCTTACTCATGAATATAGAGATATATGGAGAGATATGAAAAAATCTAAAAATTGGTATCATAAATTCATGTACATTTTTGCAGCACCAGGTTGGAGTCACGATGGAAGTACGCTTACCATAAAACAATATAGAAAACAACTTAAAAACGGGACACTTAAAACATCTTTATAGATTTTGATAGAAGGTTAATCCATTTTTATACGGATCATAAAAAGTAAATTCTCGAGTTCCCCAATCGGTTTCTTTTAATTTAGTTTCCTTTGGAAAAACGTTTTTGAAATTATACTCTTGATATAAATGTTCTATATGCTGGGTTACTATACGCAACATGAGTCTTTCTATAGTTAATTCCCATTCTTTTGTATTATGCTTTCGCAGATGAATCTCAATATGATCTCGTCTTACTCCCGCGTAAGTAGGGTTTTTACTATCATCGGCAAATGCGATTTTAAAGCCTAACTTATTCACATAAAAGGATAAGGCTTCAACGACATTTAAAACAGGTAATATTGGATGTATTTGGTGTAGAATAGGCTGCACACTAATCCTTGATTTTTCCGGTAAAATGATTCACTTTAGAATTTATTGGGTTACCAGTTACTCGTCTAAAAGAAGCTAGTTGGCCACAATGCCATATCGCATCTGCTATTGGGCCATTAATATTATTCCAGAACGGAATTTCTTTCTCTCCAAAAATAATTTTAAACTTAGAAATATCATCGCTTGTTTTTAAATCATCTGCAGCTTTCTTTAAATTTATAAGCGTTTGTTCTCGTAGATAGTCAAAAGACATTTCAGACATATCTATTTTAGAATTTGCTTTTTTTTGTGTGGCATTTAAAACCACGGTCGATAAATCGTAAATATGCTGAACCGTTTCCATAGTTGTTCTTACTGAATCACTTGGTTTATAAGCTAAATCTTTTTCTGTTAAACCTTCACTAGCCCAATAAAATCGAAAACCTAGCCCATCTACTTGCCTTGCCGCTACAGTTCCTGCTGTATATGTTTTAGAATATTCTGGGATTTCATAATATGGGAGTTTGTCTTGACTTTTTTGCGCCATTGCAATTGTAGATAATAATAGTATTAAAATAGTGGTTTGTTTATTCATTAGTTTTTGTTTTTTATCGCTTTTTGTTGGTGAAAAACACCAACAAAGACATACCATTTTATATTCATTCTTTTTTGATAAAATTATAAATTATCATTAAATAATAGTTCCTTTTTGTTTATAATTTTGAATAGCTATTCAGCCATTAACTGCAATTGTTGGTGTTTTTCACCAACAATTGATTTCTTCT
>CALGLR010000007.1 GCA_937959395.1 uncultured Flavobacteriaceae bacterium
CAAGATACAGAGGGATTCAAAAAATGCATACTCAAAACCTTATGGAAGCTGTGTGTTATAATTTGTATCGGAGTCCAGGGATAATTGCGTCTAATAGTAAAATTTAACAAATAACAAGCTCAAAAAACAGGTGTTTTAAAGTCTAAAATCGATAAAAAATTAGATAGCATTAAAGTTTAGAGCAAAAAATCAAATTGGATAGAGTTAATTTTGAGAAGTAGCTCCCTTTTGCAACGGTCTTATTTCATGTTTTATCTTTCCAGTATTCCAAACTACATAAATCCACAGCCCAATATTACTTATTCAATTTTGGAAATTCCTGCTGTAGAATACGAGGTGAGGGACCTTTTAGTTCATGTGCTAATACACTATTATTAATGAAGCATAGTACTGAATGTACATATGCACATGATTATTACTTGCAACATCTTTTAGAATATGTACATTTTCAGAATCTCATACTTGTATTAACAAATCGTGACAGCGATGCTGAATATCTCTTTGTAAAACAGAATAACCATATTTTATTGCCCAAACTAGATGATAACTTAAATTACTTATTGAATGCGAATTCTTTGGATAATTCGACATGCAACAAAACTAAAACATAGATAGAAAATAAAGTAAATGAAATGAAATTAAGGAGTTTTAACCTTTAAATTTAAAATGAATCGTGCTTTTTTGTTAAAAAAGATCATCAAAATTTGTGAATAGTTTAGTTTATATTTACAAAAGTTGTAAATCAATGTCCGAATTTAATCGACAAACAAGTGTTGGTTCAAAAACATTATGTCAAAAGATAAATTATACCTTTTAGTTCAACATCTTAGTCCTTCTGAAAAAAGATATTTTAAGTTGTTTTTAAAACGTTATTCAAAACATAACGATACCTCCTTGTATGCTCAATTATGTGATTTTTTAGTAAAAAGCAAAAAATATGATAAAGAGGAAACGCTTAGAAATAACCCATCTATAAATAAAAACCAACTAAATAACATTAAAAACAGGCTTTACAATTATATTCTTCTCTCTCTTAGAACTTATAATTCTAATACTACAGTCAGTACAAAAGTTAAGTTACATGAAGCAATGATTGATAATGAAATCTTAATGAGTAAAGGTCTTTTTTTACAAGCATGGAACACACTAATTAAAGCTGAAAAAGTTGCAAACAAGCAAGAAATTCATCATATGCTTCTAGATATCCTAGACAAACAAAAACATTTAATAAACACTAGATTAAAGTCTAAAAAATTTAAAAAACACCTGATTAAAATCCAAAGAAAACAAACTAACGTTTTTACTCTAGTAACTTATATTAATACATTTAAAGAAATACATTACGAATTATATGAGGCTTTTAAATTTCATGGAAGAATATTTAGAGATACTAAGATAGTAAATGAAGTTTGTGAAAAACTGGATGAGTATAAAAAACATATTGCAGATTTTGAGACTTCTTATGAAGCAAGTCATCTTTTTTATTATAATTATTATCTTATTTATCGATCAATTGGAGAATACACAAAAAGTCTCGATTTATGCGAGTTCATTTTAAAAAAATTCCACACACCTTATGTTTTTAATGTTGATAAATTTATTAAGTATAGAAGTTTTTATTCAAGTAAAATTATTTCTTTAAACATGCTTGGTCGACACAAAGAGGCAAGAACTGTAATAAATACTATAAGAGAAATGCACAAAACAAAACCTACAAATAAAGAAATAGATTTAATACTTTTTGAAGACACATTCTTTTTTGAATTAGAATCATATATAATGGGGTTTCAATTTGATAGAGCTGTTTGTCATATAGAGTCTAATCAAAAAAATATTGATTTGTTTGATAAAAAAATGCACAGTGTAAATCAGCAATCTAAAAGATATAGAATCGCACTTAGTTATTTTGGCGCTAATAAATTTAAAGAAGCTCTAATTTGGATCAATAAAATTATTAAATTAGATGAACTAAAATATAGAAAGGATATTCTATCAAGTGTACAACTACTAAACTTGTTAATACATTTTGAACTTGGCAATTATAGTTTGATAAAAAACAAAATTGAATTTGTATCTACTTATCTAAACAAGATTGATCGACTCCTTTATCCTGAACGTTTAATGTTGGAAACATTAAGTAAAATAAAACTTTCTGGAAAAAATAAAAGAGATTTATTTTTAGAATTAAAATTTCATTTAAAAGTACATTTTAAGACAAATCACCTAGATTCTTATTTTTTTTGCTATTTTGATCTTGTAAAATGGCTTGATTTACAAATCACCAAACTCAATTAATTGTCTTTATATTCAAAATCATCAATTATTTTTCACCTATAGAATTAACTAATAGCTTTATATAAATTATAGAAAACTAAACAGTTCTAATTTAGAGAAGCCTACACTACCTGTTGGTCTGTTTTGAGAATAAACTTTGACTTACAATAATTGAACTCGTTTAAACTTTTTCAATTTGCTAAAAAAAATTGCCCTTTTGTATCTCATTTTAGTCTTTTTTTTATTCTGTAGCGATGTGCAATTCAAAAAAGCCGTCAACCAAATCCAAAATGATTAATTTTCACTTAAATCCAAAAAGTTTAAACCAGTTCATTGATAATAAAAAAACTATCAACCTACTTTAACTTTCATTTTGATCATTTTATTTACATACAAATAATCCCTACCAAAAGCTTACTTTTTTATAAATTTTGAATTGGAAAAATACTTTCCGTTTTTAGATAACATAAGAAAATACATTCCATTACTAAGATTAGAAACTGGCAATCTGTTTTCATCATTATTAAGTATAAATTCCTTAATTATGTGACCAGCTAAATCAACAATGATAGCTTTTCTTGCATTGTACCTATTATTGTTAAATATAACTTCTTCCAAAACGGGGTTAGTGAACAAAGAGATATTGGTTATAGCAAACTCTCCTGTAGATAAAACGGTTGATAAATCTAATGTAAATTCAGACGAAGAGGTAGAGCCGTTCACATGGGTAACACTATCATCCCAACCTACATCATGCCCTACATTAGCTACTATGCCAATGGTTACTATATTTGATCCACCTGCTTCACTATTGGATATTATGTCTGTTCTATCAAAGGTGTAGATAATTTGATTAGTTGTTACATCTGTAAAAATATTGATACAATTTGAACATAAAGTAGTATTATCTACAGCTTGAAACATTTCATTTGGCCAATCATTTGGATAGGTATATGAACTTGGAGCAGTACCTCCAGCATTACAATAAATAGTTGCTGTTTTGTGTACTGGGCTAGAAGAACTCCAATGATTACCTGAGTTAGCCCCACTATCTAATCCATTTGGAAGGTGAAAGCTAAAATCTGCAGCAGGTCCTGAACTGTAAGTAGAAAGATCATTTACTGTAAATCTAAATAATACTTGATCGGTTGTGGTATTATATTGATATTCTAATAATGTTGCATCCATTCCTGTAGAGTCCCCGCTGGCATCATTAGAAATTGTAGTCCATTGCGCGAATGATAATAAAGTCCAGGTCATTAAAATAAAAGAAAAGTAATTCTTTTTCATGATGTATTAATTTTTAATTAAAGATTATTTACATTACAAATGTATTTATTTATTAATGTCTGATGTCTTTTTTTCAATAGTTAAAACAAAAAAAACACGCTTTATATATCATCTCTAAAGTGGCTTATTTATATTTTTTTTCTCAGTATTTTATATTTTAAGCTAATATCTGTATTTATAATTTTAACCAATCATTTCTTAAGTGTGTTCATTGAAAATAAAGAAATAATAATGTGAAATAAAGTACTGAAGTTGTTTTTAAATTATTTAAAATATCATGTCAAGTTTTAGGCTCAATAGCTTAGTTATTAATTTTAAATCAATTTTAAATGAAGTGTTTTTATAACTATTTTTAAAATGTTGTCCTCAAAATAATGGCTCTTCTATTTCCAGTAAGCTATTAAATGGATAATCAATGGAATAAAACCACAAAAAATATTTACAGTTATATCTCAATGAGTTTGTCTACAAGCTCAATCGAAGATATTTTGGAGAAAGAATATTCGATAGATTAGTAATAGCTAGTATTACAACTAATGGACATTAAGCGGATATACAAAAAAAGAATAATGAATTACCTCGACCCAAGGGTACGAGGTATCAAAACTACTTAAGCTGTGACCTATGTATCTTTTGATATTTTTGAGTATGACCTTGGCCTTGAACATATTTCTTTATTACTTCCTCATTAGCATACTGACCAAACAGTATTAATATAATAACTACTTGTCCAAAATTTACCTCTCCATAAAAACCTTTTTACCTCAGGATGCAACCTGAAAATCTCACGCGCGGTCAAACTCTTTATTGTGTTGACAATCTTTTTCGGAGATAGCATTGGTAAACTTTGAATCAGAAAATGAACATGATCCTCATCACAACCTATTTCCAAAAAATGAATTTCATAACGAGTAGAGATATCCAAACACACATCACGAAATGTTAATGTAACTTCCTCACTTAAAACTTTACGCCTATATTTGATGGGACAAACCAAATGATACAATAACAAACTTGTATTATGACTTTTATGAATATGTTCACTCATAAATTAAAATTACTAATCTTTACGCTACACCCGACGCAAGGTCGGGGAATTCGACTGATTAAACTTATTGAAATTTAAAACTTTAAATCCTTTATTTAAGAGATTAGTCATTTACAAACTTCTTACTATAAAACTTACCGTTTATAACACTTTGAATAATATAAATACCTGATTGAGGTAATTCAAAATTAATTTTTGATTGTTTACGATTTCCTATATTATGAATTAGCCTACCCATTAGATCGTAAATGTTAAATTCTGTAGATTCAAAATAAACATTATCAAATTCTAAAGTGTAAAGGTTTTTCGATTTTTTTGTCAAGTAGAAAGCTTTTTCATATGATAATAAATCTTTACCGTTTGATAAACTTTTAGGAGTAACTAGAATATCTTGTATGAATGTTTTACCAATGTTACCATTATAATCATTCAATTTTATGTGCTCAGGCGTAAAAGTATAATCTGGATGATAAAATTTCACAATTCTACTTTCATCTGCACGTGCTGGGAAGGAATAGTACAATCGTGCTTTAGTTTTAGCACCCTGTTGATACCATGGGTTTTCACCTGGGATATTAGAATTAGTAATTACGTAATCGTTAAAATCTGATTCATCAATATATTTAAACCGTCCACGCACTTCATTCCATTTATTGGCTTCCATAATAACTTTATTTGATGAATAATCATTTTTCTCGTAAAAATCAACAGCCATAGATGGTCTTTTTGAAAACGAAAACCAACTTCCTATAAGCTTTGTTTTCATTTTTGAAAAATTATTAGCATCTGCTGATTTATTACCATCTCCATAACCTAAGGGAGTGTCAGTTACAAAATTATTAATAGTTAATAAAGAAGAGCGATTATCTCCTCTAGCAGGATTACCAATAATATCATATCTATGGGTTTCTAAAAGTTCTACAACTTGATTTGCCGAATAATCATTTTGATGGGTATACTCAAACTCATAGTGCAACCAAGATGGCACATTATTACCAAAGTTTTTTTCAGAAAATACGATTAAACGCTTATTAGTCTGTATTAAGCTATTTAAAGATGGCCATCTCTTATTTTTAAAAGGTTGAGAGTATAAATAATGATCAATATCTGCTCTCGAATTACATTGATTACCAGCACCATTAAATGCTTCATTTATATGACTTACTGTTACATTATTATCTACTTGCATGTGCAGCGTTATAACTTCGTCTCTATTTTCATCAAGAAACAACTTAATATCTTCAAGAAAATCGCACATTTCCATCCAATGAAAATAACCTCCAGCTCCATGTCCTAAATGTAAAAAACTTCCTTTAAAGACATTAGAAACTCTTCCATATTGTAAATCAATCATAAAACTTCTCACTCCATTATCAAGCTGAGTATTTATGGAATGTTGTTGGTTTTTACCACCTGGTCCAGCATCACTAGCTCCAATTTCTGGATTTTGAAATGCATTATGTGTTATTAACCATGAAATTTCATCGTACGACCTATCTTTATTAAGATCACTAGTTTTTTGGCTATATCCTATTTTGATAAAAAAAAAGAATATGCTAAGTGAAATTATTAATTTTCTCATATTTCATTGTTTAGTATAGAATACTGTTTTCAATAATAAATTAGAATCAATTGAAAAAAAGCATGTATTTTAGTTAGAATTAGTTAGAATTATTTAAAATTAAAAAAATTAAAATTAAAACTATAAAAAAAACGTCGCATGTATCATTTTATCTATTAAAAGTATAAAAGCGAGACTAATACTAGTGTTTAGTTTGATTTGATTAAAATATTTTATAAACAAAAGTTTTAAAGTTGAAGTTTTACTAGTTAGTTACTAATAATGTCAAAATAGTTATTGTAATTTCTTAAATAAGAATTCACACCAATTCTAATGCGAAATTTCTCATTATTTTTTTTCGTTTATACTTAAAAGAAACCATAACTACACTTCTGCTTCGCTCAGTAGTGGTTTCACTTAAACTAAAAATCATTAATATTAATTCTGCATCAGAATTAATATTAATGATTAAAGTAAGAGCTGTGAGGTACTATTTTTTTATAAATTTTATTGAACTAGTATTTATCGAGGAAGTCAGTACAACATGATATAATCCCGAAGCTAAATTTTTTGTGCTGTATTCAATTCTATTGTTTAATAGTGTTACTTTTTCTTTACGAATTAGGACACCAATATTAGAATATAATGCAATTTCTAATTCTTTATTATTATTTTTTTCTAACTCGATAGTCAAAAAGTCATCTACTGGATTTGGATAGGCAATTATCTTACTCTCAAAATTATTAAACGTATTGTTGTTTAATGTATTATCAAAATTTTCTACAGAAAGAATTAGAGAACTTATTTTTCCGTCATTATCTGGAAACTCAACGCTTATAATATTATTGGTCGACAATATTTCATAAGGTACAGGAATGTTTATCATACCAAAAAAATCATCTCTATTTGCTTGATCATAACCAGCCCAATTATTTGGAACACTTACTGTGGTACCATTAATTTTTAATATTGGTTTTTTAGAGCGATCATGTTTTCTACCAATACTCATTCTTAAATTCGCATAACCATCTCCACTCAAACTAACATCATTGAAGTTAAAAGGAATTTCTACATTTGCATTAATAGGAACTAAATATTTATTATTGTAATAATTCTTCTTTCTAATTATATTTTCTGTTGGAAAACCATTATTAACCTTATAAGTTAAGATTATGGTTTCTCCTGGAGCTAATGTAATACTACTCGGCGGAGAGTAAAAAATCTCATCTGTGTATTCAGGTAATTGATTATTATATATTTTTAGAGATTTAATGCGTACTTGTTGAAATCCATTTAAATTGTTAATATTTAAATTAATAGTTTGGTTTTCATCATCGAGATTATTTAATGCTACAAATAAATCATTTGTATTAACAAAAGCTATTGATTGAACATCTGGATTGTCACTTTTAATAAAAACCCTAGATCCTGAAACATATTTCCACATTTCATAAAAACGTATTTTGGGAGTATACTCCCATCCCTCAGGAATAGGCTCTCCTAAGTTTGTAGGTTTCCATAGAGCTGCACTGTAAGGTTGATAATTATTTTGAGCAGTAATATGCCACTCTCCCTTACCTGTTATAAATGGTATCGAAATGGCCATTTTATCTTCGCGCTCTAATAAATTAAACAAAATATGATTTATGGAACGTATAGTTTGAATACTGGCAATATCACTATAATTATCTCCAAAACCTGACTCAATCGCTCCATATTCAGATATGGCATGTGGTTTAATAAATCCCCATTTTTTAAAACTGTAGGTTTCAATTAGATCTAGAATTGCTTCTGAATTACTTCCGGATCTTTTATTGTCTTGTCCTGAGACATTAATCCCGTCATATAGATGTGTTGCAAATCCGTACATGTTATCTCCTGCTACATCCATAAACATTTTCATGTTATCATCCCAATGCTTAAAATTATTTATCTCCATAGATGGCCAAGCTGAAGAATATCCTATAACTTTCATTTTAGACAATGATTGCTCATTCTTAAAAGCTAGCCCTACAGCATTATAAAATTTTGCCATTTGCAACTTTATTCTTTCTTGCTCTGAATTACTCCAAGGACCTGTGTAAAAATCATCTGCGTGAACAAAAGGCTCATTCATTAATTCAAAAAATTCAGGTCGTCCATCATCATTTGCAAAATCTTTGTAATATTCTACAGCCCAATCAGCACCATTTTGCCAATTAATATTGTCCTTAAAAACAGAATTAGGGTGTTCTGTAGCTATAAATCTAGAAACATTTCTTGTATCATTGTTTCCATCTCTATAATTAGGATACACACCTACTTGTCCTGTTTGTGATTTAGCATAAGAAAAAGGTCCCCAAAACCCACGCCCTCTGTTTACCTTATAATTATTTATTAAATCAACATGTTCAGCATCATTTGAATTAGAATGAATATTAAAATATTTAGTTCTATCTAAGTTTGATACATTTTCAATGAAGCGTTTTATAACTGGATTAATTTCTACATTAGTTTGAGAAAAACTTATTGAAGAAATTAATAAAACAAATAATTTCAATGAGTTTTCTTTTAGAAAATTTTTATTTAATAACATATTATTTCGGTTTTAATTAGTAATCTTTTCTACTTAAATAGTTTCTAAATTCTATAATCTTCACCTTTTTTTTTATTTAAGTTAAAGATTACTAATTCTAATTCATGGACTTTGTTTATTTACAGTGTTCTAATAAAGAATGTCATTGTACTAAATTACAACACATTATATATTTATCTAAGGTCTTTTTTTAGGTGTTAAATTTTAATTTAATAAAATACTATACACTTATATTTTTTTTTACAATTCTAATTATAGTATTACAAAGAATTCACATTTAAATGCAATTATTATGTCATTTAATATTTTATTATTTTTTTTCTTATCAATCCTTTATTTTTTGTCTTTATATTTACAATATATAATCCTGCGGTTAAATTTGAAACATCAATAATAAACTTAGAAGATTCAATTTTTTTGTTATTATACAAAATACCTTTTGTGGAATATATTTCAAAACTCTCTGCGAATACTCCTGATGAAAGTTCTACATTTAAAATTTTATTAGTTATTGTAGGGTATAATTTTGCCATATTTGTGTTTTCAATATCTTCGTCGTTGCTACTTAACGTTCCAGATGTCATTGATATATGAGTTTGACCATTAATTTCTTCAAAATTAAAAACGCTATCATTATTATCTAAACTAACTATTAACTCATCTCTTTCTACATTCCAATTCGTCACAGGAAGCGGATCTCCTTCTGTAAATGGATAAAGCATAACTTTAAAATTGGGGGTAATGACATCTGCCTCCACAATTAATCTTGTAATATCATAATTTCCATTTGTGTTATCTAAAAATGTATCTAAATAAGCAGGTGCTCCTCCATCATAACCTTCATTATTTAAAACCCTAACGAGCATTTTTCTATTCCCATTAGGTTCAGCCATAATTACATCACAACGGTAATCTATTTCAGCTATATTAACATCGGTTGATTCAATAGTCAAATCAGAAGCAGTTTGGAGTACCCATTTATAATTATGAATATCATTATCTTTTTGTAAATCATCAGCAATGATCAAGTAAGGTCTATCTGTTCTTGCCATACCTACAGTACGATAGACACGTTGCATAGGATTATAAGGCCTTTTTACTATATGTTCTTCGCCATTTTCCATGAACCAACTGGCATAATTATAATAAGGAATATTATGATGTGATTCAGATGAAGGCTGATATTGAAAATCATTAAAAGTTTCTGTTACTTTAGTCCATCCATTGGTTCCAATCCAAGGGTGGTCAATCGAGGGAAGGTTATTACTCCAATGCCATTCCCAAGAATATGCATAGGTAGCGTCACCAGTAACCTGCACAAAGTTACCATCATCCTCAAAGTTTAATAATTTCCCTGGTTGGCGAGTTGTTCCTCCGCCTCCAGATATAATACCAATATCATCAATAAGAGGACAACTATGATACTCAACATTATTATAATTAGAATTGTAAGAATACCTTACCCAGTCTCTACCTAGAGAGCTCAAAGTAAAACTATTACGATCTGCATAGGTATGTCCGCCCATATTTTGCCTACAATGAAAGTATGTCATCATTGCATTATCATCAAAACCGTTTCTCATTGTCACTAAACCTCTAACTGGAGCTATGAAACTTTCGCTTTGTACATTTTCTGCTTGTGTTGTTAAGTCATTGCTATTGTAATCGGTAGTAAATAAAACTGCAACGGCTAAATTGTTTAAGTACCCAATTGAAGGTATTTTTTGATAGACATATCCAGTTGTTGATAAACTATGATCTTTCTCTATAAAGTTCCTCCATGCAAAATCTATACCTTCATCATTAGGAAAAGCCCATTTTAAGCCTACATAATCATCTGAAACATTTTTATAACCACCTCTAACAACACCACGACCTGTTCCTCCCCATGCATCGGCACCAATAACACCATGTTTATATGGCTGGGTAATAGCAGGTAAAAAATTATTACCATAAGCTCTTAAATGAGGGTGTCCTAGTAAGCTATATCCTCGCTTCGCTGCTGCTACAAGTGATGCCGTAAACACATAATTTTTACCAATACCTTCATGAGGGGCTCCTGATTCATACCATCCATATGTTAAAAAATTCCTGTAAGCACGCATATAATCTGCTTCTAAATTTGGGTTATGTCCAACCTCACCTTCTAAGGCATAATTAGTTAAAAGTTCAAAAGTATTTAATCCTACCCAGTTACTTGTTGTACTATAATATTTAACATCGCTTCCATAACGTGGCTTAGGCGCTACTATTTTCCCCAAAGCCATTCTTACAGAATCTCTTTGTTGGGTTGTCATACTATTGTAGTTAAAATCATAAGCTAAAGCCATATGTATCCCTCCAAACTTCATGTAATTTTCCCAAGTAAGGTCTGCATCATCCATTACAATCTGAGCCCAATTAGACATTGCCTTACCCAGTTTAGCAGCTCTATCATCATAATAAAGATTTGTGTCTGAGTCGTATTCTCCAGTCATAACTAAACACTCTATAGCCTCTAATGCCATAAAACCTGCTATTCTCTGCCATATGTTAATACCAGCTCCTGCTATTGCATTAGGGTCGTTATCGATTAATTTAGAATAATTTACACTTCTATCGAATGCTCCAGGGTTATCAATAAATTTTTCTCCAGCTTCATCTCTACTATAAGATGCATTATTACTATAACCTCCAGCTACATAACCTAAATGATTTAAAGTAGTGTAAGCGTGCATTTGTTTAAATGCTTTTTTTCCACTAGCTGTGTTTTTTAATCTTTGTCTTAATGCTGGTATTTCATTTGGGGAAAGGTAGATTCTTGGATGAACACCTGGCGGTGGCGTAGCCTCTATATTTCTAACTCCTGTATAATCAAAGTTAATGTTTTTAGGCCCAAATTCAGAAGGGCCATAATTTGACCACATGTTATCAAACCCACCAGGCTGAGAATTACTTTGGGACTCGACTAATATTTCTAAATTAAAATGATAATTTCTGAATAAATTAGTGTAAATACTGGATCCTGAATTAGGTTCGCTACCGACCACAATACTACCTGAGTTAGAGCTACCTGTTCCTCCTGTATACCAAATTTCATCTGGTAAGTTAGTATCAAAAGGTATTACCGATCCTTGTCCACTATTTGAACCATCAGCATTAGAATCTAAAAACCCAATAGCTATAGTTTCATTATTGTTTATAGTAATATTTGCCCCTCCATTTAAAAAGCTAAAAGAATTATCACCAATTACATATTCAGATGAAGTTCTTGTAGTCCCAATGAGTAATACCGTGAAATCATTATCGCCATTAACTTTCACTATGAAAGGTGTTACTGGGTCTTTTAATTGTGTCGCATAAAAATTAAACTTTTCAACAATAATAGTTTGAGGTAATCCTGAGAGATTAGTATGTGTATCTGCTTCATTAATAACCATATTAGAATTAAATGCATCTGTATTACCATTAACCTGAGAACTATTACCAAGAGTGGTCAATTGTTGAGCGCTTAAGAGCATAATATTAAGTATTATGATTAAAAAAAGAGCTATTTTATAATTCCTCATACTGTTTTTGTTTTAGAAAATATTTTCATTTTTAAGTTTGAAAAATTAATATATTCTAACTATTATTAAAATAAAATATTTTTCAATTATAAATCTATAATATTCGTCCATTAGCATAAATTACAGATGATTTGTTGGAAAGTCTAGTTTAGTTGGTGCTAATTTATATGATTAAATTAGTATCATTTAAATTTTTAGAATTATAAAATAAATCAGAGGTTTTATAGTGTTCCAGTTTTTATAGCTGTTATAGAAAAAAGATATAATGGATGTTTCTGAATAAATTTATCAAGTTTAAATAACTCTATTGCAGGAAAGCAAATTTAATTAATCATTTAATATTTTTTCTTCCAATTTTTCAATTCTTTTTTTTAATAAGATATTCTCATGTTTTTGAGTTTCTATTTGAGCCTGCTGCTCTTGAACGGCTTTAACTAAAGGAACTACAAAAAGAGAATAAGATACTCCGTAACTATCTTTAGTTTTATCTTTAGGCACATATACTCCATTAAAATTATAACCTAATTCCTTTATTGTTTCTGCAACTTCTTGAGCTAAAAAACCTGTTTCCATCTCAATCTCAATATTTTTATTTACTCCTTTTGACTCATTTACAGATCCACTTTTAAATAAACTCAGTTCGTCTGATTTAAAATTGTAAGTAACTGGTCTTAATCTATTTATTAGCGCTAAACCAGGTACGTTTTCTTTTATATTTTGCTTAAAACGCTTATCTGATGTGACTGTTAAAGGGACTCTGCATCTAAGAGAATTTACTACTGAATTTCCAAGTTCTATTGTATTTGAAACATTTGCAATCGCACCGTGCCCAATTGCGGTAGAATTTACCTCTGAAGCAATAGCTCGAGTACCAATCGCAGTAGCATTATTAGCAGTAGCTTCTGCTATTCTACCAAAAGCAACCGAATTAGCACCAGTAGCCCTACTAGTTACGCCAAATGAAATAGCATTAATTCCTGACGCAATAGTATTTCTACCATAAGCTATCGAATTATCACCTGAGGCTAAAGTGTTTCTCCCATAAGCACCTGAATCATCTCCGGAAGCTAAACTAGAGACTCCCATAGCGAAAGAATTTAAACCAGAAGCTCTACTATTAAAACCCAAAGCTATAGTATTAACTGATTCGGATATAGATCTATAACCTATAGCTACAGAATTGTTATCTGAGGTAGATGCACTAGCTCCCAAAGAAACTGAATTATCGGATAAAGATGATGCTAGGAATCCAACTGAAACACTATTAGAACCTCTAGATATAGCATCTCTACCATAAGCTAAAGCGTTAGGCTCGGACGCTAAACTATTAAATCCTAATGCATGAGCATAATTATTAGAAGCATTACTATTAGTACCTATAGCAATAGCATTTACTGAATTCGTGGTTGCATTTTGTCCTATCGAAATAGAGGTATTACCAGAACTAGAAGCTCTAGTGCCTAGAGAGATTGAACTTACACCATCTGAAACTGCTGTTGTTCCCACAGCAACACTTGACGATCCATTTGCCTGAGATCCAAAACCAAATGATGTTGAATTTATTGAAGTTGCTCTAGAATTAAAACCTATTGCATTAGCATTATTGGCTGGTGAATTAGATCCTGTACCTATAGACAAAGAGTTATTACCTAATGCAGATGTATTGCGTCCTAAACTAATTGAATTTAGACCAGATCTAGAAGAATCTCCAATTGAGATACCGTATTGATTGTCACTAGAAGCTGTTCTGCCAATCACTATACTTCTATTTCCATTGGAATTGGTATTTTCCCCTATTAAAACAGAAGATAAGGGATTAAAGGGTACAATTTGCCCCGCTTCTGTAAAACTAAATCTCTTATTATTATTAACATGGACATTTAAAGGTAAATTATTATTCGTTCCAAGGTAGTCAGAACTTGCAACATTATTACCACTAAGTTCCCAATTGTTAAAATTTGGAGTAAGGGACTTCCATACTAATCCATCCCAATATACAAAACCAGAAGGCAGTGCATTAGCTCCTGCAATAGCTATAGTATTAAAGATCAAAGTCCCAACTTGAAGTGATCCGCCTGAGGGATTAACAACAGTTGATAAATCATTATTTCCAGACAATGAATATTTAGGAATAAGAACCCCTCCATTCATTGAAGATGAAATATCTAAAGACGCCTGAGGTGTAACGGTTCCAATACCAACTTGGGAGTTAGAGAATTGAGAAATAAATAAGAAAAATGTAAATATTATTAGCCATAAATTGTCGTAAGTTTGTTTCATAATTTTATGATTTGGAATATTAATATACAACATTTTTTTAATTATTAAAAATAAAAAGGTTTTTCCAGTAAAGAAATTCAACGTCAGCCAGATTTAAAGCGTTATGAGTCAGTTTGAGCCATAGTACACAAATTACGCAAAGCTATGGGAGATAGAGATGATCGCTGTACTTTAGAAGGCATGATGGAGGTATCCCAGTAATATCATAAAAACTCAGAAAGTAGGCAGTGGTAGCAAACCAAAGCCAATGTGATGATTATGGCAGAAAGACTGTCTTAGAAAATTTGGAAACAGGAAAAAGGTCTCGACTACGCTCGAACTGGTATGTATAGCTAGATCAAAATAAAACGTCATAAATTTGTATAAAAAAATAGTTCACCTGTAGTGTAGTTAAATTTACGTCAATACTTTTAGCTTACGCCCATTTCTTTTCTATTGGATTCAAATCGGGGCTATAAGGGGGTAAGAATTCTACTATATGCTCAGCCTTTTCCATGGCATGTAAAGCATCATTTCTTTTATGAAAAGTTGCATTATCAAGTACGATTACAGAGTTCTTAGGTGTACAGGGCAATAATTCCTGAGAAACCCAAGCATAAAAAACATCAGCATTTATATAGGTATCGAATAGACATACATTAAATAATTTGAAGTCGGTAATTGCTCCAATAGCATTCAAGGCAATAATTTGCCCTCATTGCTCAGATAAACGCATTCGTGCTAATGGCAAGCTTAAAGGAGTTCAGCGTTATCTCTGTAACGGCTGTAAGAAGAATTTTAGTGAGACCACAGGGAAATTTTGGTATAATATCAAGAA
>CALGLR010000008.1 GCA_937959395.1 uncultured Flavobacteriaceae bacterium
TTGCTTAAAATGTAATCGACAACTCTGCTCGTCTGTAAAATGAACTCCAAAAGAAAATATATTCATGGTTAACTATTTAAAAATCAATTAAATATACGTAATTATAATGAAATTAGGGATGTTTACGGACATACAATAATATTATATTTTAAATGCGCATGCAAATTAAATACACATTACTTTTATTTTACATAAAAATTCTTTTTCACAGCAAAAGTGAAACTAGTTAATCCTAATTACACAAGAACTAAAAACAAAACTTATGATTAAAAAATTATTTTCAATTGTTATTTTATCGATATCACTTTTAACAAACGCCCAAAGTGTTTTAGTCGCTAATATTAATGATGACCCAAGTGATGCAGATGCTAATGGGTTTCCGGATAATTTATTTGTTTCGGGCAATACACTATTTTTTGAAGCAGACGATGGAAGCGGCTCAAATACAGGAGGAATAGATTACGGCAGAGAACTCTGGTCTTATGATAGCAGTGGTTTAAATTTTATAAAAAACATCAACAATTTTACTCCAGAAAAAAACTCAACACCAAAAAACTTTTTTGAATTTAACGGTCAGTTATATTTTACAGCCACAGTGTCAGTAGGAACTGGTATTTTTGATAATTATAACAAGCTATTTACAACTAATGGTACAGAAACAGGTACTATAGAAATAGTAAATATTTTACCTGATGTTAATAGCCCAGAACCTGCAAGAGCAATAGTTATGGGTTCAGAAGTTTATATGTTGGCGCATCTTTTTGATGAAACATCTTCTATAAATCAAACGTATAGATTAGTAACATTTGACGGTACAACAGCGACACCCGTTGCTAATGCTGATTTAACAGGAGGTGTTGAAGATGTTAATATTGTAGGCGATAATACATTTATTGAATTTAATGGGAAATTTTTAATGAATATGAATTACTCTACCGAATTTGATACCGTAGGTAATGAGTTATATCAATATGACCCAGCTACAGATTTATTTACTATAGTAAAAGACCTTGTTCCTGGTAATCAATCTAGTAATCCAAATAATCTAACAATAATAGGTTCAGCAGTCTATTTTAGTGCTTTCGCAGAATTGTGGAAGACAGATGGTACAGAAGCAGGTACCGAAAAAGTTACTTTTTCGAACTACCTAGGATTAGATCTTGCTGGCGTGACGAGTTTATTTGAATGGAATGGTAAATTGTTTTTTGAGGGTGATGTGAGAGATACCATTATACCTGCTGGTCTTACAGATAATGACCAATTATTTATGTATGACCCTACTGATGGGTCACTTACAGACCTAAGTCAGCAAGATGAATCTCATGATCCAAGAAGTTATGTTTCTTATAATGGTTTCTTATATTACGCTGGTGAGACTCCTGGTAGTAGCAACCATTCACTTTATAGAACAGATGGAGAGAATACTTCTGTATTAATAGACGATACAATAATCAAAGTAGATGACATGGTACTTTTCAATAATGAACTTTATTTTCAAGCAGAAACAGCACCTACAGATATGTTTGGTAAAGAATTATTTAAATTTAACCCTTCAACATTGTCTGTAGAAGAGAGTACATTGTTAAAAAGATTTAGTTTTTACCCTAATCCTGCTAAAGAAGTCATTAATCTTGATGCTAAAACTGGGATTGAAAAAATAACTCTATTTAATCTTTTAGGTCAGAAAGTACTTGATCAAAAAGTAAATAATTTATCAACGTATCAATTAAACATAAGTACTATAGAAAAAGGAGTTTATATTATGCAGTTAACTACTGGAGGAATAGCAAATTCTTATAAAATTATTAAAGAGTGATTACATTAATTTTCAATAATTGATACAAATTATTAAAAATTAAAATGTATAATTTAATTCCCAATGAAGTGATTTTTCATTGGGAATTTTGTTATAACTTAAAGCCCCTTACAAGCTTTTTTTCTAAGATTTGAAGAGACCTTTGCACTAAAACAAAATTTCAATAATTTTTTTTGCTATAATTCTTATCTTGTTTCTCAATGAGTTACAAACACGAAAATAAGATACAAATGGGTTTTACAGATGGCTATGTTGAGCGCCGGATCTCTAAGAATAAGTTTTTCCTTCAAATTAATACATTAATAGATTGGATTAAAACGTTATGAGCCAGTTTGGGCAATGGTACATAAGCTTCGTAAAGCAATGAGTAATCGAGATGTGAGATACACTTTAGAAGGGATGATAGAATTTAACAAGGGGTATTTTACTGTTGAGGCTTCAGAGTTTGAAAAAGATAAAGGAATAAGAGGACGAGGAGTTGTAGGTAAACAAAACGTAGCCATTACGGCAGAGTCAATTCCGTTAGAGGATATTGATACTGGGAAAAAACCTAAGCACTGTAGATACTTTAAAGCAAAGGTTTTAGAAACTCATAAGAAGGAAGATGTTACACAAGAACTTAAGCAAACCATTGAAGAGACAACCATTGTATTTAGTGATCAAAGTACTTCCTATGTTGATATTGCTGATTATGTGGAATTACATATAACAGAAAAATCAGATAAGAATACCACATAAGAAACTCTACAATGGGTACATATTACCATCAGCAATGCTAAAAGAACATTATTAGGTAATTATCATAAAATAAAGGGAAAATATCTCCAATTGTACCTCAATGAGTTTATTTACAAGCTCAACAGAAGATATTTTGGAGAAAGATTATTCGATAGACTAGTAATAGCAGGGATTACAGGATTATGGTTAATTACGAACAATCAAAAATTTTATATTAAAGTAGATAATGACTTTTCAGAATTTAATACATTTTTGAAATATTTGCTTAGGTAATGATGCATTTATAAAAAAAAGCCCCACTTACTTCTTGGAGAGTAGATAAACCCTTTATTTAGAGTTATTGCTTTTATTTTATGGCACACACTATTTTACTAACTACAAAATCATTTAGTGCTGTTAATTATAAATTTTCATCAGCAAACAGATCCTGTAAAACGCCATCTAATAGCACATCTCGCAAATCTTTGCCTACTATTACACCTTCACTATTAATAAGAAAATTAGCGGGTAGCGAAGCTAGTCCAAATTGTTTTGAAATTGGACTTTGAAACGCTTTAGAATCACTTGTGTTTAGCCATGGTAGGTTCTCATCTTTTGAAGCTTTAAGCCATCGATCTCTTTTATGATCTAAACTAAAAGCAAAAATATCAAAACCTTTATCTTTATATGCTTTATAAGCTTTTTTCATGTGTGGTATTTCTGCTCTACAAGGCGAGCACCAACTTGCCCAAAATTCGATCAAGACATACTTATTCTTTTTTAATACCTCGGATAAAGTAAATGTATTTCCCTTGATATCCTTGGCAGAAAAATCATCAATTTTTTTTCCGTAAGCATTCTTTTCTTGTGCTGAGTAGTAACTAGTCGCCTGTTGTATTAATGTTTTTTGATTTATTATTTCTTTAATATCTTCTCTACCTATTTCTTTTTTTAGATTATTTGTAAATGAATCAAAATTCGATACTATATTTTTGTAATCATTGAAATCAAAATAATGTGCATTTTTAAGTGCTAACAATTTTACTGTAGGGTCTGGATGATGGTCTACTAAGTTTTTATACAAAGCGGATTCAGTAGGCCATATTTTTAACGATACATCATCATATTTTTTATAAGCCTCCATGTTTGTGGTGTCTTTCTTATACATCGCTAAATTTTCTTGCATGGCCTTTTCTACATCTGTGTAACTCTTGTGGTTATATATGCTATCATAAATAATTTGGTTATATTTAGCGCCTCTGGCTACTGTATTTATATGTTTATCAGGACTATATAATAATTCTATATTACCCGATTCTAATACTAATCTACAATTATAAGGATACTCCTTTGTATCATCTTCAATAAAAAGTAGGGCGTGCTCAGGAAAATCTATAGTACCTTTAATTGTAAAGATTCCATCACTTATTTTTTCAGATTTTTGTATAACCCTAGAACCTTCAGGTATAGTGTCAAAGACCTTTAATACAGCTATTTTTCCATTAAAATCATTATAATTTTGTCCTGTAATAGTGTAGCTATTATTTTCAGTTTTAGTACAACTAAAAATAATTAATAATAAAAACGCGATAAGTACTTTTTTCATTTTACTTAATTTAAGTTATTTTAATACATTACGATAATATAATTAAAAACCCTTATTATGTAATGACTTAAATTTAAATGACTTCTTTAGTTGTAAGCAAATTATTAAAGAAACAGAGATATAAAAAAATGAAATGGTATTTTGGCAGCTTTTTGCTTAATTGAAATTAATGCTTTTCTTAATTGACTTTCTACAGTACGTTCAGAGATGTTGAGTTGTTCTGCAATTTCTTTGTATTTATATCCTTGTATTTTATTTAAAATAAATATTTCCTTTCGTTTTTCGGGCAAGTCATCAATAAGTCTTTTTAAGATATTAATGTGTTTTTCATCGTAAATGTGACGCTCGCTCTCTGCTTCCACAGCAACCGATAAACGTAAGTCTTCCAACATAGCTATATGGCGCTTCTTGGCTCTATATCTATCTATAAATAAATTATAAACACAACGATATAGATAAGATTTAATACTATCTTTTAATTTAAGTTTTTCATGATTATTCCAAACGTTTAAAAAAGTATCTTGAACAAGATCTTCAGCTTGACTTAAATCTCTGGTTAATGAAAACGCATATCTACACAAACTCGCATAATAACCTTCGTAAATTTTAGAAAAGGCTTTTTTATCACCAGCTCTAAAAGCTTCTAAAAGTGCATTGTCGTTTTGAAAACTCATCTATAGTGTAAAATAAGAAGTAAACAAATAAAAGAAAAAAATAATAATCAAATAAGGGTTTTTTAAATTTGTTCGTAATAGTATAAACAAATAATTTTGAAAAACTTGAAACTTTTAAATTTACTTCAAAGATATCTTGATAATAAAATTTCTGATTTAGAATTAGATGAACTCAATAAGCTCTTGAAAAATAAAGCTCATTTAAAAGAAGCTGAAGCTTTTTTACGTGATGACTACAATAAAGTTACTCAAAATGTAATTGTAGATACTGACGCTGCACTCAAAAAATTCAAAAAATTATCTTACAAAAAACCATCTAAAACTATATTACTAAGACCATATTTTAAATATGTCGCAGCTGCAGTCGTAATTATTGGTGTTTTTTTTGGATCTCTGTTTTTAAACCCTGTTTATAATGATACTTTTTCAGATGACTATAAACCACAAAACATTACCCTTGTTTTAGAAGATGGAACAGAAAAAAAATTAAAAAATAACACCCTTAAAACCAGTATATTAACTTCAAATAACGATGTTATTGCAAATACTGAAAATGGTAATTTAAAATACAATAAAACAAAATTACTTGCAAGTGTTAGTTACAATACGTTAAAGGTGCCATACGGAAAGCGATTTTCAATTGAATTATCAGATGGGAGTAAAATAGATTTAAACTCAGGTACTACATTACGCTATCCTGTTTCATTTTTTAACGCAAATACTAGGGAATTATTTTTAGAAGAAGGGGAAGCTTATTTTAATGTGGCTAAAGATGTAGAAAAAAAATTTATAGTCCATACCAAAGCTCAAGATGTCGAGGTTTTAGGAACTCACTTTAGCATCTCTAATTACACCAATGAAAAAACGGTTAGAACAACGTTACAAGAAGGTTCGGTAAAGGTTACAACAACTAATGATTATAATAATCAAGTCACATTGAAACCAAACGAACAAACTGTAATACACAAAGAAACAAATATATTTAAGAAACAAAAGGTTAATGTATCTAGTTTTCTTTCATGGAGAAAGGGTCATCTTGTTTTTGTTGAAATGCCTTTTAGTGAAATTTTATTGCGTTTAGAAAGGCATTTTGGTAAGGCTATTATAAATAAAAATGAAGCTTTAAAAGACTCAAAATTCTCAGCATATTTCGAAGATGAAACTCTTGAACAAATTATAAATTATTTTGCTTTAGGTGAAGATTTTGAGTTTGTTGAAAACGGAAATACAATTGTTATAAAATAAATCAAGAGGTGCTGTAACACCCCTTGAATATTAAAAATGCTAATGGCAACATATCATTATTAACCAAAATAACATCCAATCAAATATATGAAAAAAACATGTTCATCTGCAGAGGCTATTCTTTATGGTCTTACAAAACCTAGTTTAAAAATGAAATTAACTTATATTCTCTTTATAGCTACTTTTTTTCAATCTTACGCTAGTTTGCATGGACAAATAAATAAAGTCACACTTAAGATGGAGAATACTTCTGTTAAAAAAATATTTAACTCCATAGAAAATAAAACTGGATATCGGTTTTTATATAAAAAAAATAATATTGATGTTAACAGAAAAACGTCTGTTTTTGCTTTAAATAAACCAGTTAAAGAGGTGTTAGAAAGCATTTTCAAAGATTCTGATATTGAATTCGTTTTTCTTGATAAACAAATCGTAGTAAAAAAAAGGAAGCAGGGACAAAAAATTAAAAATATTAATGTTAGAAACACCCAACAAAAAATAGAAGGCAACGTATTTGATGAATTTGGTGAACCTATTTATGGGGCATCAATAATTATAAAAGGTACTAAAACAGGTGTTTCTACAAATTTTGATGGTGCTTTTTCTATTAAAGCATCAAAAGGGGACACTCTTTTAATTAATCATTTAGGCTACAATCAAGTAGAGTTATTAATTGTAGAAATTAAGCCATATCACGTTACAATGCAACCCTCTATTGAGTATTTAGATGAAATTGTTTTATCTACAGGATATCAAAAAATATCGAAAGAACGTGCTACAGGTTCTTTTGAAAAAGTTTCAGACAAGGTTTTAGGTCCTAAAGTCACCCAAGATGTTATATCTAAGTTAGAAGGTGAAATTCCAGGTTTACTTTTCTCTGGAGGAGCTGGACAACAAGGTCCTCAAGCAAACAACAGAATAACTATTAGAGGCATAAACTCAATTAATGGAGACCGAAGACCACTCATTGTTGTAGATGGTATTCCTTTAGAAGATCAACCTTTTAATAATATATTTTCTGATACAGGAACTGTAAATCCTAATAACATAAAAAGTATTACGGTATTAAAAGATGCTGCAGCAGCTTCAATTTGGGGTATTAGAGCCGCAAATGGTGTTATAGTAATCGAAACTAAGAAACCGAAACGAAATACGAATTTAAGCATCAATCTATCTACAAGTACTACTTTAACACAAAAGCGTAATTTATCTAATTTACGTGTTGCAAATGCTGCTAGCCAAGTGCAATTTATAAGAGATTTATTAAATGTTACAGGAGAAGATATTGTAAACAATAATCAACTTTTTAATGGCACAATTACGAATCAAAATATAAACCAATTAAATCCTGTTGTAGAAACTATTTTAAGACAACGTAATGGATCGTTAAATGCTCAAGAAGCAGAAACAAGATTTAGTGAGTTGTCCCATACAGATTTAAGAAATGATTTAAATGATTTAATAAGAAATCAAGTTTGGTCTCAATACAATCTAGACCTATCTGGAGGAGGAGATCGTTACGGTTTTAACGCTTCTTTTTTACATAATGTGAACGATTTAGAACGTATTGGAAATAATTCTAAGCAAACTATTGTTACCATAAGAAATATGTATGACGTATCAGATCGCTTATCAGCAAATGCAAGTCTAAATTATACAAAATCATTTATTAATAATGGCTCTTTTGAGTCCGATCCATTTTTTGCCCTTCAAAATGAGAGTCTAAATTCTAGAATTTTAGACGACCAAGGTAATTATTTACCTATGCAAAACGGTGGTGATGGTGCCGCTAGTCTAGGCGTTTCTGATGCGTTACTAAACAATGGCTATTTGTATTCGCAAACCTACAACCTAAAGCAAGAAGTAGATAATGCCAATAATACCACAAGAACAAATAACATTAGATTGCTCGCAGGCTTAAATTATAAAATACATGAAAATTTAAATGCCACAGTAAACTACCAATATGAAACTACAACAAACACCAACAGAAATTTACTAAATGAAAATAGCTTTGAAGCACGCAGACTCGTTAATAATTTTACACAAGTAGATAGCGCTGGTGTAGCTACTGGAGAATTCCCTATCCCTAAAGGCAGCATACTGGATGGTTCTACAACCCAATCTAAATCTTTTACAGCTCGTGCCCAATTAAATTTTGATAAAGATTTTAAAGATGGTTTACATAGTATTACAGCATTAGCAGGTTACGAGGTTAGAAGAACAATAGAACAAGGAAGAGCTAATACAAGACTATTTGGTTACAATGATGATAACTTAACATCTACGCAAGTAGATTTTGTAACACGATTTACAAATCCATTATTTGTTCAAGGTGCTCGTATTTTTGATCCTGGCTTCTTTTTAGGACAAGCATTTTTAGAGAATAGATTTATTTCATCCTACACCAACGCATCTTATACCTTTAATAAAAAATATACACTAACTGGAAGTATACGACTAGATGATACCAACCTTTTTGGTGCTTCAGACGATGCTAGAAATATACCTCTATATTCTTTAGGATTTAGGTGGGATTTAGCAAAAGAATTGTTTGACGATAATTTAAATATTAATAGATTAAGTTTAAGGTCTACCTATGGTGTTAATGGAAACGTAGCTAGAGGAAGTAGTAATTTTTTACAAACTCAATCTGCACAAGAGTTTGATATATTTAACCATAGCTCATCATTTATTATTAATGCCCCAAACCCTAGGCTTAGACTCGAAAAAACAAAAAGTTTTAATGTGGGACTGGATTTTGATTTTTTTCCAAAAAACAGGCTTTTTGGTACTGTAGAATTCTATAATAATTTAAGCGAAGATTTATTAGCTACCAGGCGTCTTAATTCCACCACAGGATTAAGTTCATTACTATTAAATTCTGGAAGATTAAGAAATACTGGAATAGACTTCTCTTTAGGATACCAAGTTATTAATACTAAAAATTTTAATTTCACCTCACGTGGCACATTTAGTTTCAATAACAATAAATTACTGCGGTCTGATTTTACAACAGACGATATTGGATCTCTAATTACAGGCAGTAGTCTTAGACAAGGAGATAATATTAGCACACTTTATGCATTCGCTTATGCAGGTTTAGATAGAGATGGCCATCCCCAATATTTAGATTCAAATAATAACATAATAAGCTACAATGATCCCGAAATTAACAATGTTACTAATTTAAGAAAAGTAGGACTCACAACGCCTAAATATTTTGGTTCTTGGATTAACGAACTTAGCTATAAAAACTTTTCATTGCGTGCTCTAACAACTTTTAAAGCATGTTATGTATTTAGAGTTTCTAGAGAGTTTGGGAGCTATTTTGATCCCATTTATAATGCATTTAATAGTTACAATACGTCTTTTGAAACTGTAAACCGCTGGAGAACAAGAGGCGATGAAAATAATACAGATGTGCCAAAAATACCATCAAGAAGTGAACTATTAAACCCTGGTTATGTTAATTACCAATTTTCAGACAGACAAGTAAAAGATGCATCGCACATTAGGCTTCGTCAAATTGCATTAACTTACTCGTTTTCTCAAGAATTTATTAATACCGTTAGTTTAAATAATCTCGATTTAACACTTCAGGTAAACGATTTGGCAGTTTGGATATTTAATGACCTCAAAATAGATCCAGAAAACAGAATAAGTCAACCCACTTCTTTTTCACTTAGATTATCAACTTCATTTTAATTATAACCCGTTATGAAATTATCAAAATACATACGACTCCCTCTTTTAGTTATAGCACTTGTAATATCTTCATGTACAAGAGATAATTATTTAGATGAAGTTATTCCTAAAGGTGTTGTAATACCATCTACCATAGAAGGTTATAGATTGTTACTCGATAATGTAACTCCAGATGATTCTGTTAACGGAGCCCCTTTAAGTTCTGGTTTCGATGAAAAACACAGCATTAGTTCATACCTCACAGACGATCATATTATACCTAGTGATTTAGCTCAAAACATACAAGGACCACAGCGAAGAGCCTACCTTTTTGAAGATGGTGTTTATATTGGCGATCAAGAAGACCCAGATTGGAATTTTTATTATAATCAAATTTACACCGCTAACATTATACTAGAGGGTTTAGAATCTTTAACTAACGGTACAATAGAAGAGATCGCAGAATTAAGAGCCGAAGCCAAGCTACATCGCGCTTATGCTTATTTTAATTTGGTTAATTTGTATGGGCAACATTATAATCCTACAACAGCAGATACCGATTTAGGTGTCCCTATACGACAAGGTACCGCATTAGAAAACTTAAATTTTACAAGAGCATCTATACAAACAGTTTATAATTTAGTAATAGAAGACATCACAACAAGTATCAATAATTTACAAGATACACAGCCACTAAATTTTACGTTTAGACCATCAAAAGCTGCTGCGTATGGATTTTTATCTAAAGTATATTTGTATCAAGGCAGATATAGTTTAGCCTTAGATGCTGTTAATAACGCATTAACTATTTATAATATACTTAGAAATATTAATGATGATGATTTTAATCCCTCCACATTTGAAGTAAATAGCCCTGCTGTAACAAATGACCCACAAATTGTATGGTATAAACAATCGCAATCAACAATTTTTGTTAGTGATGCTATTCTTTCAAATTATGTTTTTGATGATAAAAGAGCATTATGGTTTACAGAAAATTCCGCGATATCTGGTAGTGAGGAAAATGCTCTTTTTTTTACAAGAAATATAAATCGAAATTTTTCAGATGGTATTAACACCCCAGAATTATATTTAATACGTGCAGAATGCAACACGCGTTTAATGAACTTAGAATTGGCAAATGATGATTTAAATGCACTACGAGAAAAACGTTTTTTTACCATGACCCATGTAGAAACGAATATTACCGACCAAGACGAGTTGTTGGAGTTCGTTAAGAAAGAGCGTCGCTTAGAGCTTATTGGTAATTATGACCGATTATTCGATATTAAACGCTATAATTTATTTGATAATGACAACATTTCCATTACGCATACTATAGAAAATATTTCGGTAACTCTTGAAGCCAACAGTTTAAATTGGGCATTACCCATAGCAGAAATTTATATCCAACAAAATCCTGAAATACAACAAAACCCTAGAGATTAATAATTAAATAATAAAGATGAAATTAATAACATACATAATTGTATTCATAATAAGCATTCTCATTTTAGGATGCGAAGTTGATAAAGAAACAAATCTTATAGTATCTACAGAAGATTATACTATTGAAATTCTAGATAATGCTGTAAATGATTTTGTTGTAACAGAGTTAAGGGGAACATCTAATCAAGGTGCTGTAAATTTTGAAATCCTTTCTCAAACGCCATCAGAAATTTTTTCCATTAGCGATGTTAATTACGGGGTATTAGTAGTTGCTAACGACGCTTTATTAGAGAATACGATAACACCTCAAGTAGTTTTAGAGGTCATGATAAGTAAAGAAAATATTTCAAAAATATCAACAGTAACCATTAATATATTAGATAGTGGATGTCAAAGCGTATCACCCGATATTTTACAACTATTTAATAATGTAAATTATAATGCTGTTTTGGGTGTTTTTTTTCCAACCGACTTAGGCAATGATTATCCAGGTGCTATGAATATATCTTGTGGAAGATTAAACATATTAGGCGATAATTTATTATGCGACACTTGTATTGGTAATTTACCAGCCATAGATATACAGTTTTTTCCATCTGATGATGGCGTAACAGGAGAAGTTAAATTATTTCCAGAAACATTTAAATATAATAGTTTCTCTGAGGTCGTTGGTTCTTCGGGTACTTATAATACAGTTACAAAAATAATAACCCTAGATATAGATTTAGTAGATGATTTAGGGCCTTTTTCAAATATACTAATATTAACGGCTCTCTAGTTTTCTAAGCTTCATTCAACTTAAATAATTAAATAAATATTGATAGAAGTCTTTTTATAAGCCCACCAGCTTATAAGTTATTTCTATAGGTTTTATTGAATAAAAATTAATAAAGAACACCACAACTATTATTCATAATGATAACAGATTTATATAAAATGAAATATTTGAAACAGGTATCAACAATAGCTGCTTTTACACTATGTGTTATGAGCTGTAAAACGGCGACCAATACAACTAAAAAGGTCCTTGAGAAAGAAACTGTCTCAGAAAAAACCTCTTCTAAAAGTAGCCTAAACCTAAATGCTCCAATACCAAACGATAATAGCGTAAGAAAAGGAGTATTAGAAAATGGCATGACGTACTATTTACATGCCACAGATGTAAAAAAGGATGTAGCCAGTTATTATATTATTCAAAACGTAGGTTCCATATTAGAAAATGATAACCAACAAGGATTAGCACATTTTTTAGAACACATGGCATTTAACGGTACAAAATCATTTCCTGGTAAAGGAATTTTGGACATTATGGAAAAGCGAGGTTTGGTGTTTGGTAGAGATATAAATGCATACACCTCTTTTGATGAAACGGTTTATAACATTAATAACATACCAACAGAGCCTGAGATGATAGATACCGGACTACAAGTCTTGTATGATTGGTCTAATTATTTGCTATTAACTGATACCGAGATTGATGCAGAGCGTGGTGTTATTAAAGAAGAATGGCGTTCTGGACAAAGTGGACGAAGACGTGTTAGGGAAGCTACCATAGGAACGTTATTTGGGCACTCTAAGTACGAAAACAGGTTGGCTATGGGGTTAATTCCGCTTATAGAAAATTTTGAATATAAATTATTAAGAGATTTTTACAATGATTGGTACAGAACAGATTTACAAGCTATTGCTATTGTAGGCGATATTAATGTAGATACGTTAGAGCGTAAAATAAAAGCTAAGTTTTCTAACATACCAAAAGCAGAAAATGCACCAGAACGTTACAATATAAAAATTGAAGATAATCAAGATTTAGATTTTGTAATGGTAAAAGATAAAGAAGTATCATCAGAAGGTATTTCATTTAATATAAGACATGACAAATCTTTGGAATACCAAACATTAAAAGATTATAAGAAAAGTGTTATTACTAGAGTTTTTACTAGTATTTTAAACGATCGTTTTGGTGAAATCAGGCAAAATGCAAAAACACCTTTTACAGAAGCTTATGTTGCTTTTGGTAACTTAACCAGATTACATAATAACTTTAGCCTCTCTGTAGCCCCTAAACCAAACTTACAAAAAGAGGCTTTTACTTTAGCTATGAAAGAGCTTAATAGAGCTGTAAAGTATGGGATTACCAATTCAGAACTTAACAGAATAATTAAAGACTATACGATCTATCTTGAAAGTACAGTAAAAACCTTAAAAGAGCGTTCACATAGCCAAATAATAGGTGCTATACAGCAAAATTACCTAGAAAATAAAACCATTGCAGATGTAGAAAAACAAGTCGAACTAACAAAGCAAATTTTAGCAAGTTTAACACCAAATGATATTTTAAAGCGTATTCAAGAACTATATACTTTAAAAAATAGAAATGTAGGAGTAGTAGGCGTTGAAGGTAATGATAACTTAACAAAAGAAGAAGCGATGTCTATTATCAATGCAGCAGAGCATGATACGACTTTAAAACCGTATGAAGAAGAAAAAGAAATCACTGCTTTACTAGATGTTAATGCCATAAAATCTGGTAGCGTTATATCTACTTCTAAAAATGAAGCTATTAATTTTAAAACATTTACCTTAAGTAATGGCATAAATGTACATTACAAATATTCTGATAAAAGTAGAGATAATGTCTCATTAATTGCTAGTAGTAAAGGAGGTATGTCTTTATTAGATATTGAAGATTTACCATCGTCAAC
The DNA here is from genome assembly GCA_937959395.1 of uncultured Flavobacteriaceae bacterium. Lineage (GTDB taxonomy): Bacteria > Bacteroidota > Bacteroidia > Flavobacteriales > Flavobacteriaceae > JAHDGB01. The sequence continues at coordinate 13,900 of CALGLR010000008.1, forward strand.
CATAGTGTCTAACATAGCAAACCTTTCTGGTTTAGGAGATTTTACTGCGATACAATTACAAAAAACAGATAAAGTAGCTAATTCTTATGTAAGTCTAGGCATGTTAACAGAAAGCATTGGTGGAGAGTCTTCAACAGCCGATGTTGAGACGATGCTACAACGTGTTCATTTAGAATTTGCAAAACCACAATTTTCAAAGGAAAGCTATGATTTAGTAATTGAAAATTTAAAAAATAATTTAGCCTTAACAAGTAGTAGTTTAGATAGTAAAATAAATGATAGTATCTCAGTAGCCCTTTATGGTAAAAACCACCCAAGATACCGTTTAAGAGATAAAAGCTTTATTGCAGATATGAGTTTTGATACAGCAAAACGTATTTTTGACGAACGTTTTGCAAACCCTGGTGATTTTAAATTTTATATTATTGGGGACGTAGCCGAAGATACTTTAAAGCCCTTGTTAAAAAAGTATCTTGCAAGTTTACCAACCACGACGCAAACAGAAGATTGGAAAGACAAGTCTGTATCATGGCAGAAATCAAAAATTGATAAAGATTTTTATATGCCTATGGAAGATCCTAATACGCGTGTGTATATCCAAATCGAAAAGGATATGCCTTATACTTTAAAAAGTAAATACACACTTAACCCGAAAAATTCATTGAAATAAAAGAAATCTGAGTGTAAAGCGTTATATTTAAGTATCTAAGATCAAATATTTCACTTTTAAAAACCACCCAGATTTGAATACTAAAAATACATTATTTTATCGAGGAAATCA